>NZ_NRJH01000013.1 GCF_003585925.1 Psittacicella melopsittaci | reverse complement strand
TATTATATAAATATAAACAAGGGATGAACTTAATTAATAAATAAAATATCCCAGCTCGTCCCTTAAGATTTGTACCGATTTTGGTTAGTAAAACTAATAAATTATCTAGGGGGGTAGTTTATGGTACTTTTAAATATGTTATTAGAAGTTTTAGTACGTGTTGGCTTATCAGTGGGAGTAATTTTCTTAGTAGTAATTCTTCCTTTAGCTTTAGTTTCACGTAAAGCAAAAATTGTACGTCGTTATCGCAAAATTAAACGTGCAAATTTAGCTAAAAGCGAAGTGAAACCTACTTCAGTAGTAGGCGTAGCTAAATAGCAACTTAAGTATTTTTTGAGTCTTAATTTCCCTCATCCGAGAGGGAAATAATAAAACAAGTTTACGGTGATATTTGATTTGGAGCAAAGCATTTTTTATACTTTACTTTAAGTTAGATTGTCTGTTGTAAACTTGCTTTTTTTTGTCTCTACTACCCTTTTCACATACAACTTTGACTTTTAAGGAATTTGACTCGTATGAAACTAGCTCTCAAAACATCTTTAGTAGTTGGACTAGCTGCAGCTGCAGGTTCAGCATTTGCAAATGTATACCCTAACTTACCTGTAGCGATTAAACAGGGCGGTGGGGCATTAATTAACGATACAGTTTACGTTGGTTTAGGCTCAGCTGGGGATAAATTCTTTGCTTTAGACCTAAAAAATGCTAACAAAGGTTGGACAGAATTAGCGACCTTCCCAGGTGGTTCTTTAAGTCAACCAGTAGTAGCTGCTGTTGATGGTAAAATTTATGTATTAGGTGGTGTAGGTACAGTAAATGGTTTAGTTACATCAACCAATGATGCATATGAATATGATCCATCTACTAATAAGTGGACTAAGTTAGCAACTCGTTCTCCACTAGGTCTAGTGGGTGGTACAGGCTTTGTTTATAAAGACCGTATTTATGTAGTTGGTGGTACTAACCTTGAAATTTTCAATGGCTTCTTCAAGGACAATGCAGCAGCTAAAACAGACGCAGAAAAAGGTGCTGTAGCTGCACATTACTTTGACAAGCGTACGCAAGACTACTTCTTTAATACTATTCTCTTTAGTTATCAACCTTCAACTAATAAATGGTATAACGATGGTCATTTAGACTTCAAAGGTCGTGCTGGTGCTGGTGTAGCTATCAAAGGTAACGAATTTATTGTGGTAAACGGGGAAATTAAACCAGGTTTACGTACCGATAAAGTTAACTTAGGTATTATTGGCTCAGACGGTGAAGTTAAATATAAAGAATTAAGAGACTTACCACCTAACCCAGGTGAAAAAGTACAAGATGGTGTAGCTGGTGCTTATACAGGTTACATTGGTAAATACTTATTTGTTGCAGGTGGTGCTAACTTCCCAGGTGCACATGAAGCTTACGAAAAAGGTAATCTCCATGCTCACAAAGGTTTAGCAAAAATTTACCAAAAAGCAGCATTCATTTATGCTGACGGTAAATGGTCATATGCAGGTGACTTACCAGTAGGTTCAGGTTATGGCGTGGCTTTAAGCTATGGCAACGATCTATTAATCTTTGGTGGTGAAACTGATGAAGGTAAACCATTAGCAGAAGTTTATGTTGTTACATACGATCCAGCAACAAAACGTGTTACATTTAAATAATTCCCAGTTTTTTCTATAGTGCTTAGTTAGGTTGTTATCATATTTTTTTCTTGGAGTTCTTGGGGATAACAACTTAACCTAAGTGAGAAAAAAAAGTACCCTCGGAGTTTTAAACTTCGAGGGATTTATTTTGCTTAAAATTTGCTAAAGGATTAATTTTATTTAATATGGTTTTTGGTATTTCTTAGTGCCAAAAAAAGGCCCTGAACTAGGTTCAGGGCAAAGCTAATTATTTAGCTCCTTTTACTTTTTTGTCAGCAATAAAGTAATAGTCATTGAAATAACGTACGTCATTTTTCTCATTATAACCACCTAAAGCTGGTGATTTTAAAGCTAAGAAATCGGTATTCTCAATTGGGATGATTGGATAATCAGCAATTAGAATATCATTAACTTGAGCGTAGAGTTTAGCACGTTGTTCAGGATCTTGCGTTTTATTAGCTTCTGCAAGAAGACGATCATATTCTGGGTTGCAGTAGAATACATCGTTAATTGGTGAATCACAAGTGTAAATATTGAAGAAAGTTGAAGCCTGATCATAGTCAGCATTCCAACCGCCCCATGCGATTTCATAGTCACGGTCAGTAGATACACGTTGCATCCAAGTACGATTTTCTACTACTTCTTGTTTTAAGTTAATTAAGCCACCAGTACCTTGTTTAAAGAAGCCTGCAAAAGCAACATAGAATTTATTACTTTCAGAACCACCTGTCATTAAGTAAGTGATCTCAAATGGTTTTTCTTTAGTATAACCTGCTTCTTTTAAGAGCTCTACTGCTTCTTTAACGTTTTCGCTATGTGGACGATTTAACCAGTAAGCTTGTTGTACGTATTGACCATCTTTAATTAATGGTGGTGTTAATTGTGCCGTTGGCGTATTACCACCTAAAATGCGTTCAGTTAGAGTTTTACGGTCAATGAGTAAAGCAATAGCTTTACGTACACGTACATCGGTAATACGTTGCGTATTTACTTTTAAGTAAGAAGTAGAAAGAGTTTGAATGGTAATTAATTCTTCAGGTCTTTCTGCTAATACTTGTTTTTTGAATTGAGTTGGAATACCAGTTGTTGGGTATTCACCTTGTAAGTATTTATAGTAACTTGTTAATGGGTTTTGGATAAAGTCAAAGTGGATTTTAGTGATAACTGTGTTCTCAGCATCCCAGTGATTAGGGTTTTTCACAAAATCCATTGTATCGTTTAGACGGTGTACTTTAAGGAGGAATGGACCATTAGTTACAATGTTTTCTGCATTAGTCCATTTATCACCATATTTTTCTAATACGTCTTTACGTAATGGTGATAATACCCCTAGTGTTACCATTTGTGCTAACCAAGGTGTAGGCTGAGTTAAAGACACTTGTAAAGTGTAGTCATCTAAAGCTTTAACTCCTAAATCTTCTAAAGGTAATTTACCTTCAAAAACTTCACGAGCGTTAACTACGTTAGCTGTAGATAAGTAATCACCGTAACCTGCAGCTGTTTTAGGATCAGTTAAACGTTGCCATGAGTAAACGTAATCAGCTGCCACTACAGGTTTACCGTCAGACCATTTAGCGTTTTTACGTAAATGGAAAGTCCAAGTTAAGCCGTCTTCTGATACATCCCAAGATTCAGCACCTTGACCTACGTACTCACCTTCTGAGTTTTGTCTAACTAAGGTATCAAAAATAATACGGTTAACCGCAAAAGAACTTGAATATTGACTTATAGACGGGTCAATAGTATCTGGAGAACTGGAATAGTTATAATTTAGTTCTTGTTTTTCTGCTAGTTTGGTGCCAGGAGGAATAATAGCTGCCATTGCAGTGCCAGTTACTAAACCTGATAAGCAAAGAGCAGTTAATACTTTTGTAAATTTTTTCATAATAATTTAACCTTAATCAAAATATTTAATCTCGGGAAAAAAATATTTTTTTCCCTCTTTAATAAGATTATCATAAATGCCAATAAATGTATATATAATTAATAAAAAATTGGAATGTTATTTTCTAATTATTTGATAATCAAACAAGAAAAGCTCTGCCAAAGCAGAGCTTAGAGTTTATTTTACCCCTTTTGCTTTTACGCCATCAACAAAGTAGTAATCGTTGATATAGCGTTGTTGTACATTAGGGTTATAGCCTTGTAGAGCTGGTGATTTGAGGGCTAGAGACTCAATATTAAATAAAGGCGCTACAGGCATGTCGGTTAAGAGAATGTCATTTGCTTTAGCATAAAGCTCTTGACGTTTTTGGGCATCACTTTCAAGGCTAGCTTGACTTAATACCTTGTCGTATTCTGGGTTACAGTATTTAAATTCGTTGAGAGGCGAATTACAAGTAAAGTTATTAAAGAAGGTAGTTACTTGGTCATAGTCTGCAATCCAACCTGAAATTGTAACTTCGTATTCACCACGAGCCACTCTTTGTTGTACAGTACGTCCTTCTACGGCATCTTGTCTTAATTCTACGAGACCATCAGTGCCTTGACGGAACCAACCTTGAAGAGCAACAAAGTATTTCCCTGAGTTACCGCCTGCAGATTGGAGGAGATTAACTACAAGAGGTTTGTCTTTGCTGTAGCCAGCTGCGGTAAGTAACTCTACTGCTTTTTTATTGTTTTCTGCTTGTGGTTTATTTAACCAGTCAGCTTGTTTAATTAATTGTCCATCCTGGATATTAGGTGGGGTAATTTGCGCAGTAGGGATGTTCCCACCAAGAATTTGATTGGTAAATACTGCACGGTTAACTAAGAGAGCTAAGGCAGTACGTACACGTGGGTCAGTTACTTTTTCATTATTGAATTTTAACCAGTAGGTGCCTAGTTGTTTTAAGGTAACCACTTCCTCTGGACGTTCTTGTAATACCGTACGTTTAAATTGTACTGGAATGTTAGTTACAGGATATTCGCCTGTGAGGTATTTATAATAGTTGGAATTTGGGTTGTTAATAAAGTCAAAGTGAACTTTTGTAATCACCGTATTAGCTGCATCAAAGTGCTTTTCATTTTTCTCAAAATCCATAGTATTGTTTACTAAATAGGTTTTAAGTAAAAATGGTCCCGAAGTAACAATATTATCTGGGTTAGTCCAAGAATCCCCGTGCTTAGCAATAGTTTCTTGTGGTAATGGCACTAGCACAGCTAGAGCTAACATTTGGGCAAACCAAGGTGTTGGTTGGGTTAATTTAACTTCAAGTGTGTAATCATCTACAGCTTTAACGCCTAATTCACTTGGGGCTAACTCACCATGGTTTACTTGTAGGGCATTAACTACGTTTGCTGTTGCTAAGTAGTCTCCATAAGGTGCCCCTGTTTTAGGGTCAGTTAATCTTTGCCAAGAATAAACATAATCACTTGCAGTAATAGGTTTACCATTTGACCAAGTAGCATTTTTACGTAAGTTAAAGGTCCAAGTTAAACCATCTTTACTTACTTGCCATGACTCAGCACCCCAAGGGATATAATCTCCTCTTGAGTCCTGACGCACTAATGTATCAAACAACATGCGAATAACCGCAAATGAGTCTTCGTATGAAGCTAAGCTAGGGTCAAGAGTATCTGGACTTGAAACCTGATTATAACGATATTCTTGTTTCTCTGCTAATTTTGTACCTTCTGGAACGTAAGCTGCCTGAGCAAACTGATTTACGCTTAGACAAGCTACAGCTAGAGCTGCTAGAGTAAATTTTTTCATATTAAACCCCTAAAAAATCAAACATTAATTATTTTTAGCTTACCACAGAATTTACAACTTGGGCAAGTATTTACTCAAAAAAAATCACAAGGCGAGGTTGAGTAATCAAGAGAACAATAGGTGGGAATAAGCAAAAGGTTATTCTCCAAGGCGAGAATAGAAGTGAGAAAATTAAGTTTTTTTGTAATGGGGAGAAGAGTTAAGTTGAGTACTAATTAGTAGTAATATGCGAATAGTCTTAACTAAAAAATGCAAATCAGCTTAACTAAAAATGCAAATCAGCTTAACTAAAAATACAGATCAGCTCAAGCAAAGTTTAACAAAAAAAAGTCCCTCGAACTTTTCTCAAGTTCGAGGGACTTTGTCTGAGCTAAGCTCAGGAAATTTTATGGATTAACCGTTGGTTGCACCGGTTGTGTGCTTCTTGGTGTATTTGTTTTTGAGATTTGATCGTTAAACAGATACTGGAAGAAGCTATCTTTATCTGGGTTAATTAATAACACACTATTCGAGTTAGCTAAAGATTTAGTATAAGCATCCATGTATTGTAGGAAGTTAAATAACTCGTAGTTTTGAGCATAAGTAGTGTTATAAATTGCATTTGCTTGAGCATCTGCTTGAGCACGGATTTTTGCAGCTTCTAAGCGAGCTTCAGAAAGAATTACCGTTACATTACGGTCAGTTTGCGACATAATAATTTGCGCTTGCTCTTGACCTTGAGCACGGTGTTCTCCTGCTACAGCCATACGTTCTGCACGCATACGTTGATAAATTGAATCAGCTACTTCAGTAGGAAGTTCAATTTTTACTACACGTACGTCAATTACTTCAATCCCAAAAGTTGAAGCACCGTCTTCACCAGAGTTTAAGCTTTCTTTAGCTTGTGACATTAATTCAGAACGTTGTCCTGATACGATATCAGAAATAGTTTGGCTACCTACTTCTGAACGTAAACGGTCGTTAATTTTACGACGTAATAAGTCATTAGCACGAGAGTAAACACCCCCAGTTGTAGTATAGAAGCGACCAAAGTCAACTACTTTCCATTTTGCGTAAGACTCGATTAATACGTCTTTTTTCTCAACCGTTAAGAAACGATCTGTAGTGTCATCTAAAGTTTGTAAACGTGAATCTAAAGTAATTACGTTATCGATAAATGGTGGCTTAAAGTGTAGACCAGGTTGGTATACTACAACCGCACCGTCACCATCACGCACTACTTTATTAAAACGTAACTTAATTGCTCTTGTACCTTCATTTACCACAAACACTGAGTTAAAGAGTAAGAAGATAATTACGAGCAGAGCTATAGCCCCAGCAATTAGTTTATGTTCTCTTTGCATTAGTTACCTCCTCTCGTTACAAAGCGACTAGGTGCTTGGCGGCTAGAGTTATTACTTGAAGAATTTGTTGTAGGAGTTGCACTTGAAGAGCTGCTAGATGAGCTACTTGAAGTGTTAGTTGAGCTACTACTTGAAGTCGAAGAGTTTAATAATAAACTTCCTGGTTGAGTTGTATCTGTAGTAGCTGGTTTACCTACGTTTTCTAAAAGTTTATCTAGAGGTAAGAAGGTAATGCCATTAGTATCTTGCATAATAACTTTAGGCGTTTCTGCATAAAGTGATGCAAGAGTTTCTAAATAGTATCTTTGTTTGAATACTTGTGGGTTATTCACAAATAAAGGTAAAAGGTTATTAAATTTAGCAGCTTCGGCATTAGCTTGCGCTACAGTTTGAGCTGCATAACCTCTTGCTTGTTCTAAAAGTTGTTGTGCCTGACCACGAGCAATAGGTTCACGTGAACGTTGGTAAGCTTCAGCTTCACGGATAAAACGTTGCTCATCTTCTTGGGCTTTAATCGCATCGTCAAATGCTTCTTTAACTTCTTCAGGTGGACGAGCTGATTGGAAGTTTACATCGACAATACCAATACCCACGTTATAAGAATCTAGAGTTTTTAATAACATTTGACGGGTATTTTCACGTACTTCTGAACGTCCAGTTGTAATAACATCGTCCATGTCCATGTGACCTACTACATAACGAAGCGAAGCTTCTGTAGCTTCTTCAAGGGTAGTAATAGGTTGGTCTACGTTAAATAGGTATTTAACTGGATCATCAACACGGTATTGTACGGTTAAGGTTACGTTTACTACGTTTTCATCGCGGGTTAACATAGTACCGTCAATGCGTAATTCACTTACACGTTGTACGTTTACAATGTTAGCCTTATCAATTACTGGAACTTTCCAGTTTAAACCAGGTAAGCTCGTTTTATTGTAAGCACCAAAACGAGTAATTACCCCACGCTCTGATTCGTTTACGGTATAAAAACCTGAGACAACAAAAAGCACTAAAAATAAACCCACAGCAGAGAGGGAGATAGTTTTAGTGTGTTTCCCGAAGTTAAATTCTGAAAGATTTGGCATACTAAATGATTTTTTCTCTGCAGAACCACGAGAACCTTCAGGTGTGTTGTCTTCACGACGCTCACTACGGTTAGTTTGATTGAAAGTTTTCTTGGTTCCTTGCTGATTGTTAGAAGTTTCTGATTCTGGTTCGGAGTTAGAAGTTGACTCCTCATCATCCTTATTGTTCCCTGCTAGCTCACGGAACTTTTTGAGGCGTTCTTTTAATTCGCGACTCAGTTCATCAGAAGATTTGTTATCTTTTTCGTCACTCATTAGGCAACCCTTTTAATTAAATGGTGTAAAGGAAAAAATTTAGGCTAGTTTCCCACTAGTCTAAATTTATGGGTAGGGAAAACTAATTAATAAATTTTCCCAGTTCCTTTGCGAAAATCTAAGAAAATAAGGAAATTTCTTAGCGATCTTTTTCTTTAATTATAACAGTTATTTGCCTTTTCCTCAAAAAAATCGTTATTAGAGAACAAAATCTAGTTCTTGCCTCAAACTTTGCTCAAAAATAAGTGAAAGTAAATTATAATAAAGACTAGGCTTATTATTTTATCAAGGTTTTCCTTATGGACAGAATTGAAGCAATGAAGGTATTTTTGCAAGTAGCCCATACAGGGAGTTTTACCGATGCGGCTCAAGGTTTAGATATATCCACTGCAAAAGTATCTCGCTATATAAGTTTTTTAGAAGACTGGTTAAAAGTTCGACTTTTTAATCGCACAACTCGTAATGTGAGCCTGACCTCAGCAGGGGAACAATTAGTGCAACAGTGTCAACAAATTCTTGAATTGGTTGATAAGATGCAAGAGCTTAAAGATGAGCCAAATCATTTAAGTGGTACTATTCGGATTACGACAAGCGTTTCTTTTGCCATAGCCCAATTAAATAATTTACTTGCTCAATTCCAAAAGCTACACCCCCAAGTAAATATTCATCTTCTGGTTGCTGATAGTAACACCGATTTAATTAATGATCGTATCGACCTCGCGATACGTTTTGGTAATACGATTGAAGATTCGCTAATTGCTCGACAAATAAGCACTTGTGAATCTAAGCTAGTTACTACCGAAAAATATATTAAATCGCTTGGCTTTACCCCAACTACGCCAGAAGAATTAGAGCGATTAAACTTTATTACCTATGCTCAATTTGATAAAAAAGATTTACTTATATCTAAGGGCGAGATTACTAAACTAGTTAAAATGCAAGGTTCTTTTGTTTCTAATGATGTAACAAATATGTTTCTTGCTGTGCAAAATGGCTTAGGGGTAGCTATGTTGCCGAATTACTTAATTGAAAGTGAGCTCAACAAAGGAAAATTTATTGAACTTCTTCCTGATTGGGAGCTCCCAACCATAGGTATACATATTGTCTATACTTCACGTCAATATATGCCTGCCAATGTAAGAGCTTTAATAGATTTTCTCGTAAAAGAAGCACCAAAATATAAATGGTAACCAAAGATTTTTTCTTTGGTTATTTTTTTGGGGCTAAAAAAGTTTTGCGTTTGTGTAAGTAGTTAAGTATTTTAGCGAAGTTACAAAATTATCTTCTTTCCTTTTAGTCTTTGTTCATTTTTACCTTCTCAAGCTTGCCCAATCTAGTTTAGAGCTAAAAATTTTACCCTTATTTTTTCTTTTTTTCCCTTTTATTTTCCCTTTTAACCCTTAGTTTTTTTGCTATTTTAGTTTGTCTAAGCCCGTGATAAATAAACTTGAGGCTAAATTATTTAGGCTAATTTTTCAAAAAGTCTTCTCAAATTTAGGAATTTGTGCTTAAATAGTAAGTAGTTAAGATAAATTTTGTCCATTTTAGATAATTTTTGATTATTTGGGGACTTTGTTTTCTTAAAGCACAAAAAAAGTTACCTTCCTTAAGTATTTTAAAGGTTAGAAATCCTTTTTTTCTTGTCGCAAAAGTAAGATATTTAAGTATTTTACCCGTAAAAATAGTAAAATAAACTATGTAGTTTAGTTTTAGCTAAACAACCTAGTTTTTCCTTCTCCACCACAATCCTGAATCTTGTAAGGATATTTCGATGCAAAAAGTAGGCTTGACTTATACTCAAGCTCGAGATGAACTTAGAAATAATACCCAAGCAATGACTGCTTTTCATCGTCATCGTTATGAGTTCACTCTAGCTTCCAAGTCACCCAGTATTCGTGACTTTCTCACTTATATTCCTTATATTCTGCATTATAATCAGCCAGGTATGAAGTTCTATGAACCTCATGCCGCTTGTGGTGTGGCTAATTTTTTAGTAAACAAAGAAATTTTTGCTGATTTTTCTGACTATGTTGCTTATAACGCTTCGTTACTAGAAGCTCCTAAAGCTACCCCTATTCAGGGGATTTACGTTATGGGCTCGGTAACTTCGGTTACTTTTACAAGTGACTCAGATATAGATCTCTGGGTTATAGTTGAGCCTAATCTCGAAGCTTCGAGCCGTAAAGCTCTTTACGCTAAACTCAAACAAATTAGTTCTTGGTTCCAAGCAACTTACAATATTGAAGTTAGCTTCTATCTTGTTGACACTAATCATCTGCTCTATAACCGCCATAACAATCAGTATCTTAACGAAGGGGGGATTAGAGAGAAAGTATTTTTACTTGATGAGTTTTATCGTTCGGCAACAAAAATAGCAGGAAAATGGATCCTCTGGTATTTTCTTCCCGAACTAAAAGGCTATAGCTATCAAGAAGTAAAACAAGCTTATATTGACTTTGGTTTAATTAACCCTGTTGACTGGATAGACTTTGGTGGCATGGAACTAACGCACCTGAGTCGGCAAGCCTTTTACGCAACTTCGCTCTGGCTTATTTATAAAGGTTTACATAACCCTTTTAAATCCTTTATTAAAATTTGCTTACTCGAAGCTTACTTTAGTGAGTTTCCCAACACCGATTTAGTATCGGTGCAAATGAAAAAAAGTATTCTCAAAGGTTATGAACATAAGGCGTCAAATCAAGAGGTGCTTGCTCTTTGGCAAAAAATCTACCAAAACCAAGAACTCGAGCCTTATGTCCACTCGCATTTACACTATGATGCTTACGAGCTAGTGTTAACTAAGGTAATGCAATACTTGATTCTTATTAATGATACTGAACGAGCTTACCTAGTTTTTACCAGCTTTTTACTTAAAGTACACAAACACTTTGCTCCGAGCCTACAAAATATTATGCGAGGCTTAAAAATTGAAGAAAGTGATGCCGTAGATTACCTTTTAGAACATTTAGATAGTCCCGATAGCTTTATTCATGTGCCCCGTGATTTACGGGTAATGACAGTACGTTTACGTAATAAGTTTGCTTCTTACATTAGTCTTGTAGATGTTAAACTTGCCTTACGTTTCCGTTACTGGCATATAGGCGAGCTAGTTAAATACAATAACAACTATAAACGAGCTCTGATAAAAACCTATATGCAGCTGTACAACTTTATGATGAACAGCTTGGTTAATCCGCAAGAAATGAAAATAAGTTTTGCCGATCATCAAGAGTTACGGGAAATTGAACGCACAGTTTCTTCGCTTTTTGTTAACCACCGCAATCAAATTAAAATCTATAACCAGTACCCTGAGCTAGATCTTACCGAGAGCTATCTCTACTTTGGTTACTTTACAGGTAAAGAACACGAAGTTGTTTGGTATGTGGTTAATATAGATAAAAATAATCCAGGCTCAAATCCTGAACGCAAACATATTGAAGTTAACTACGACTTTATTAGTTTAGTTTGCTGGTGTTACTTTAATGGTTTAATTACCAATAAAACCCAACTCCAACTCAAACAAAACCCTTACTATAGCCAAGAGTTTTTAATTAACCTAATTAAAGGCTTACGGAAAAAAGTTGATGTGCGAAGCTATTTAAGTCGCTTATCGCGTCGCGTATCAGATTATCTTTTTGTTGATAATTTACCAAATCTGTTCAACGAAAAAATTTGGTCAGAGCAAGAGCTAGTAGTTGACAATAGCACTGATCAGCAGGTTAACTATGTTCGCCAAGTCGAACAGTTATTCCATCAAGAATATCCTGAAGTACTAGCTAAGTACCAATCCGACAATACTACTAAACCTGGTACTTTAAATGCTCAAGAGGTTGAAGAGCTAGATAGTATTCTTACTAAAGTCAGCTTAAATGAAACGCAACAAGCCGAACAAGATTTTCTTGCACCTCAAGTTCTTCTCGAAGGAGAAGAAGTTGCGCAAGAATTAGCGAGCCAAGAGGCAAATCCTTGGACAACTCCAAGTAGGCTCGAACCTAGTTTTACTTTAACTACAGGGCAAAGTAGCCTTTTACACTGGCAAGAAATAGCTCCCAAACCTCTGGTTTTAGGAGCAAGAGAAACTACGCCAAGTAATTTTAATCTGGCTAAAGGAGACAATTATTTAGTTAGCCTAGCTGCTAACCTACAGCAACTTGATCCTTCGACCTATTTAGGGCGTCATGAGTATTTACGTCGTCGTATTCGTGGCGTGGCGCATGCTAGCCCTGTGCCTGGTAAAAGCTGGAATCCTGCTCTCTACCAAAGTGTGCATGCGTTTGTTTACATGCCACATAGTGAAGGGCAAATTACCCAGCCAGGAAATAAGCCAGCTCTGTTAATGAAGTCTTTACTGAGCTTTTTCTATAACTTTAGTGATTTTGCTCAACTCAATTACTTTACCAGTTATCAAAGCTTGCCTCATTACCAAGTCTATGCTCCGCAATTAAGTCTGGCAGCGCAAGGCTTTAAATTAAAAAATTATCTGCCTGATTTAGCTCATGCAGGCTATACCGTAAAAGTGCTTAGCCTCGCTAAACCTCAACTGGGGAAAGTGCAAGCGGGAGTAACTCGAGCTCTTGTCGCTAAAGTACAAGATACTTATAGTAAAGAACGAGATTCGCTTATGCCAATTAAATGGCAAGTAATGGACAAGTCGCCATTTAGTCATGCTGTTTCTCAG
Organism: Psittacicella melopsittaci; assembly: GCF_003585925.1. Classification (GTDB taxonomy): domain Bacteria; phylum Pseudomonadota; class Gammaproteobacteria; order Enterobacterales; family Psittacicellaceae; genus Psittacicella; species Psittacicella melopsittaci. The sequence goes on along the minus strand of NZ_NRJH01000013.1, from coordinate 70,767 downwards.
CTTTGGCATAGTCCAGATCAAATTAGCAGTCAAAGTGGCTTTACCAGTTTTAATCTCGAACAAATAGATCGACAAACACAAGTAAAAGCCCCTGAGGCAGAGTTCTTCTCTTCGGTAATGCACAAGGCTCGCTTACATGCTGCAAAACTTGATCGTAAACTGTGGGGTCTATTTAATTTACCACCTTCGATTTTACCGATTCGAACTTTTGGGCAACATCCAGGTTCGGGGGAGTTAACGGCAATAGCTTCACGCTTACATCTCGATTTACGCGATTATTTTGGTATTCAACATCTTTACAAACAGCAAGTAAGTACTAGTGCCATTACTGATATAGCTACTTTGCTTTATGCTGCGGTCGAAAATGATCAACTTAGTTTAGATCAAGCCAAACAGCAACAGCAATGGCAAGCGACTCTAAGACAAATTCGGGCTAAAGCTCTGCAACTTGCCCATTTACAAGCTCCGCCTTTAACCTATACTTTAGGGCAAGGCTATATTAGTGACTCGCAACCGCAACATATAGAAAACTATGTCGCTAACCAGCAAATTGAACTCTATGAAAAACAATTTGCTAGTTTAGTTGCCTTTGCCCAAGGCAAAGCAGTTTATTTTACCGCTCAATATCAGTACTTCCCAGAGTATGATATTTACTGGTACTCCCCAAGACGCAAGGCAAATAAACATAGTTTAGAGTTACAAGATCTCGATACTTTAACTCTGCCTGTACAGGGCAAACTACATTGGTTTAACTATAGCCCGCAAGTATTAGGAAAAATGTTGCAAGCATTTAGTCGCCAAACTATTGAGAACCGCAATTACATGAATTACTTAGGTAATCTCATGTATGCCCGCGTAAAACTAAGTCTAACTGATAAAGAGCAAGGACGCGTTTATCACCAAAACTTACGTTATCTCACCGAAGACTATTTACTTATGGAACTCGGCGAGCAAGTGCAACCAAATCTTGGCGAAAAACTTGAGTTAAACTTTATTGCTCCTGAGCATGCAAGTTTTCCTGAGATGATGCCAAAATTTGTGGGGGCAGGTAAAGGGATTATGTCCTTGAGTGTGGTTATGGATCCTGAAGCGCAAGGGAAATTAAAACTAGATGATAGTTTAACCGCACTGACTCAAGCAGCACGCCTAGAAAAAGATAAAAGAGCAAGTAATAATGAGCAAAGCTCAGATCGCTTAAACATGTACTTAAACATCTTAGGGCAAGAAGCTAATCGTCCGCTAGTTGTAGATGATAATTTTGATTTTACTGGTGAAAAAAGCTACCGCTTAACTACCGCCGTAACTCATGATGAGCCTCCTTTGCCTCCAGGTTATGAAGAGGAAGAGTTGGAAGACACTACTCCGCATACGCGCGAAGAAAAATTAAATTATCTTCTCGAGCATACTCCAGCGCGTATGGATCCAGTAATCGAAGCCTATGCTAATGCCCAAGGGCGCGTCAATAAAGTTACGATTAGCCCAAGTCTGGGCGGACGTAATCTAATTTCTTTAGCTTCGATTATAGGTACTTACCTAGGCGAGGAATGTTCAGATATGGACATAGTACAAAGATATGACCAGCCTGATCTCTACGCTGCCCAAGATAATAGTATTATGCGTAATCGTCGCTTGGAAATTGCTAATCACTTGCTCAACCATCTAGATAATTTTGCTCAGCAAAAACTAGAAATGCCTCATGCTCATAAAGTTAGTGAGCAAGAAAGTGTAAGCATTACCACCATGAATCATATGGCACGTATTTTTACCTTGGCACATTTAAAAGACCAAGAGGAAATTGCCACTGCCTATGTTCTGGTAAAATATCGCGACTTAAATCAAGAAAGTGTCAATGTTTTACTCCATAGCCTCGAGCAACTCGATCTCAATGTTGCGGGGGTAGTTGGTGACTTTGTTGAATACTTAAGCTTGGTTTATATTACCCGCGTAGGTACTTACCGTAATATTCGTTTTACGGGCAAAAATGCTTTTACTAATTTACAACGTTATTTCCAAACTCATTTAAGCACCTCGAGCTTACCAAGTATATCCTTACATAAGCTCAATGGTCCTGATGTGCAAGGAATTAACCAACTTTTACTCAAAGCCTTAAACTCGCAACTAGAAATTTGGTTACGCCAAGAGCAAACTAAACCTCTTGCCCTCGACTACCAAGCTCAAAGACGTGAGTTTATGCGCCTCTATCAAGTAACTAACTCAACTTTACCTGGAACTCTAGCCTATTATGAACAAAAAGTAAAACTCTTACAAAAACCTGGAGTTATGCAAATTTTTGTGCAACCTATAGAGGATGAGAATAAGGTAAGTTATCACCTTTATTTAAGTACGCCAGAGCAAGAGCTCACTACCTACTATAATGCCGTAGGTTCGTTGGGGCAAATGCTTCCGGCTGCTTTATGGACAGTATATCCACAAGTATCTAAGAGCTTGCTTCAACTCGAAGTTTACGTTCTCGAGGCAAATACGCAAGTTCTTAATCCGTCTTCTTTAACTCAAGTAAATGCTTGGAGTAAAATTCTCGGGCAAGAGTTATAGAAGTATCTCACTCACAGAGGGAAAAAACTCCCTCTGTTTTTCTTTGCTTAAAAAAAGATCCTCATACTAGGTATGGGGATCTTTATTTAATTTAACTAATTAACTATTTTTGAGTTGGTAAATTATTTAAATAATTAACCTTATTTAAGTTTACCTTTTTTGTATGCACATTACTCGCTTTCTTGGCTTAAATCTTGTCCAGGGCTAGCCACCAGACAAGGGTTAGCATAAGAGAAGCTATTCGAGGTAAAGGATAAGAACTTAGTAAAGTCATCGTATAACCAGAAAACTGGCGTTGAATCTGCTTTATCACTCATGAGATTGAGGTTAATTACCATATAGGCACTAGCCCCTGTGCGAGCTTTAACATTTACTTCACAGAGTTCATAACCTGGACGCGGTTCACCTTGTCCCGAAGCAAACACATAAGCTCCTTCTCTTTGCTCTTTGTCTTTTAAAGCAATAAACGGTTGTGGGTTTAAGCTATTACTAAAGAGTACTAGACGATGAGCTAGAGTTAAGCGCGTATCTACATATTTAAGGTAGAGGTTAGCCTCCTTAACTAAGTCATGCCCAGGAGCAGTAATAATATTGTCTTCGATAATTAAGGCAAACTCAAAGATGTTTTTTGCTCGTTGGGCTAGGAGACGATACACTTGTTGGTGCTGTAAAGCACGGTTAATATCATCGTCACTTGGCTCGCGACCATAGGTTTCAATAAATTTTTCTCGGTTATAGCGTTGCTTAAACTCTTGTTCACTAAGAGCTTTGTAATTAAAGGCTGGAATAATTTCAAAGCCAGGGAATTTAGTTTTGATTTCCTCGAGCGTTAACTCACGCTGTAAAACAAATTTATTCTTATCCAGAAAGTCACGTACTTCATGCCAACCAATCGGCGTTTTTTTCAGGTTATTACGCATGAGAAGTTCGGCTTGGGCACGATCTTCTTGAATATTTGAGGTAAAAGTAAAATCCTGAATGCCTAGCACCGGGTTAGACATAGCGTACGAACCTGGCTTAAACGGAATAAAGTAAGTAAAGTGGTCAGCCACCCAATAAGGGAAAGAGAAATCTTGTTCATGTTCTCTTAGAGCCCCTTTGCGCACTAGGTACATATAAGAAGCTGCAGGTAAAAAGCCTGCTAAAGGATAGAGCTTAAGTTGCGCACCTAAGTCAATTTCTTCAGTAGCATCTATATAAACGCTGGTCGTTGCCACCACTACATCTTTATTTTGTAAGGCAAAGTTTTGCGCATAGGTGTGTCCGAGTTGGATATAATCGAGCCCTTGAGCATAAGGAGTTTCTAAGAAATTAAGAATTTGCTCAAGTTTTTCTTGCCACTGCGGAGAAAAAGTATTATCGTCCTCGGCAACTAAGACCCAATCTTGATCTTTAATACTTTGATCAGCTAAAACTTGTTTATATACCTTACAATGCGAAAGCGTACAGCCCATTTCACTTGGGGTAGGGATTTTATGCGTTACCTCAAAATAACGCTTAGTATCAAACATTTGCTCGAGTTCTTCTTTAGTATAGTCTTTACCATAAACCGCAGAGATGCGAGTAAAAGTATCCTTGCCTACTTGTAACTCGAACTTATGTAAACGCTCAGTATCCTTGTCGAGGTTTATTAAGAATTTAGGTAAACGCTCAACGGCTGTTAGCTTAGCTGGCTCTGGATGTTGGGCTTGTAATAAACGCACATTATCGGCACTTGGCTCGGTAAGTTCATAAGCGTTATGGCGTTCAATTTTACGCGTCCAACTAAAGCCAGGGTTAGCATAAATAATACTATTGTAATTAAAATCAATTACTGAAGTTAAAGACTTAGCATTAAAGCGACGTGGATTAAATGGATGCGCTTTAGCACGAGCTCTGAGAGCTCCCACGTTGAGCATAACATGCGGATAACGACGCAGTCTAAATACTTCAATACTGATTGCCTGATAAGCAAAAGGTTGCCAATCGGTTACTAGATAATGCCCAGCATCTATGCTCAGAGCCGTTGGCCAGAGTTCTCTGATTTCTTGACGCGTTTGATAGAACTTACTCCCTGAGCCCAGTAAGTAAGATTTTTGTTGGCGTAAAGCTTGGGTGTACTGACTCAGTAAGGCATCATTGAGCTTAGCTTGGTTTTTCTCTTTGCTTGCGCCAGTAAATGGCTGATTAATTTGCTGACGAAACTCTTCGAGATAAGCACTTGGTTCTTCGCTTAAGAGCCCTTGGTACTTAGGTACAAGAGCTTTTACTTCTTGTCCTTGTTCTGCCGTTGCCACTAAAGCAAAGGCTTCGAGACCATTTTGCCCTAAAGAAGCTACTTGGCTTTGGTTTTCTGGGAGTAGCGGACGCGTAAAGCTTTGCTCGCCAAGTTGCACTTGCTCAAGTTTTAATTGGGTTACATCTATATCACTAGCTTGCCAGAAAATATCCACGAGCTTTTGTAGTTCTGGGCTAAGACTCTTAGGATCTTTACCTATTGCCTCTTCTAACTCAGGTGGTATGCCTAGTCCCCCAGCAAACTGTTCATTAGCAGGGCTATAGAGAGCTGGAGTTTTTACCTCTTCTAGATTAGCTAAAATATTAAGCGGTTGCTCAGGAGCAGGAGCCTTAAGAGCTAGCTTATGCTCAAGCTGATAGTTTACTTGGGCGATAGCCTGAGCTGCCTTAATGAGGTGTAAAGGCTCGAGGCGTTGCCCTGCCCAAGAAGCTACCTTATTACTTGGTAATACTTGTAACTCAGTTAGTTTCTCTTGGTTTAATGGTTTAAAGTCTTGAGCTTGCTCATCAGCTAAAAGAAGAATTTTTGCATTAGGCTCAGAAGTTAGCACTACATCAAGATACAAGTTGAGTTTTCTTTGCCAATCTGGGGTAAATACTTGCGTATCTTCACAGAGCATTACCCAATCATGATCGCTTAAACTCGCATCAGTAAGAATTTCTTTAATTAAATTACCCCAGGCATAGTTATAGCGATATTCATTTAGAGGCAAATGTAAAGGCACGGTTAACGGCTTGTAGTGCAAACGATGAAAAGTTAAGAACTTGAGATACTCAGGATCATTAGTTTGCGGTAAGTAACGCAGCTTAAAGTCGCTCGTTCCTGCTTGAGCAAAAAAGCGACTTAAAGCATTAGTACTTTGCCAAGCAAAAATGCCAGGATCGGCAATTACATATTTGCGTACTTTACTTAAGAAGTTAGCCCCTTCGCTTGCTCTTAAACTCTCTCCTGTTTGCACAGGTAGAGCGTCAGTAAGTAACTGACGTTGAGCTGGGTTTAACTCTTGCCAATGCTGTTGTTGCTCTTCGAGTTCGCTCTTAGCCTGCTCATAACTTAAAGCCGTACTTTGTTGGTTACGGTATTGGGTAAGCTGGTTGTAAACCTGTTCGCTAGTATAGAGTTCTCTACCATTACTTATATCAAAAACTTCAACGCCCAGAGCTGGAACTAAGTAAGCATGGTGCCCACATTTATAAGTAAAGTACTCATGCCAACCTTCGGTATTCCAACTTACTTTTTTACGCTCGGCAAATTCTTGTTCAGGATGAGCTAACACTTGCTCAAGATCATAAGTTTGCTGACAAATTTCTTTTAGAGCTGCTTTACGAATTAAGTAAGCTCCTGAACCTGTCATATGCAACGAACGTGTGGCATAGAGTTTTTGCGCCGGATGAGCAAATAACTCTTGCACAGGATCACGCACAGGAAACTCAAGTTCGGCACTAGTAACAATACTATAATCACCCAGTTGCTCTAAACTGCGTGGAGCAAAGTCATGAATTAAATTATTACTTAGGCAAATAACATTTAAGCCCCCGTCATGGTACTGCTCGGCAAGGAGGCGAACTTTACGTAACCAGTCATTAGCAAGAGCTACACCACTTTCAACAATCAGGACAAAGTTATTCTCAGGAATACTTGGATCTTGACTAATTTGTTGCCAGAGGCGTAAATGACTTAAGCTCCGCTTGAGCTTAGCCTGACGGTAAGCTCCGGTGTTTTTATAAAAGTCGGTATATTTGTCGAGATCAAGGAGCAAGTCCTGGAGTTCAGGACTCAACTTCTCGAGAGCTATAGCCTTAACTGGCTCTAAGTACTCGCTATGAGGTTGGCGCAGACTAAGAGCATTAGCTTGAGGCCCATTTAAGTCCGTGATTAAATAAGCACGAGAAATAAATTTGTGCATGTTATTTCCTTAGAAATAAATTGGTGGCATTGCATAAGCTAAAGCTAGGTTATGGTAGAAGAGAATGCGTGGAAAATCATCATGTAACCAGCTAATTGGCTTGTATGCCACAGTTTGGGTTTTAATTGGGTAAGAGAAAATTAAGTAAGCCTTAGCTCCAGTGCGAGCATGGTTGCTCGTAATTTGGATATCTAAGAAAGGGTTTACCGCATAATTTTGCTCTTTGCTTCCGAGGACATAATAGTCTTTAAAGTGATCATGGCTAAGAGCATACTCTGGGAAGCCATAACCATAGCTATTTTTTGCTTCAAGCAGAGTTTGACCTACTTCAGGTAAGTCCCCTACTTCCTTGTGTCCTTGGAGTTGGTGTGGATCCTGATTTACTTGCTCAAGAGCTTTATTCCAGTAACTATTACTTAACTCAATTAACTCAGTACGCGTATCGAGGCGCGTCGCTATATAGTGTGTAACTAGATTGGTGAGCATTTCCCAGTGCTCATTAGCAAAGGTAACATCATCTTCGACAACTAGATAATAGTTATGTACTTCCCCTACAACATTGTCAATAAAGCGATAAGCTTCTTGGTGACAAATTGCTCGAATCATTTCCTCGCGCGTTGGTAAACGCCCATAGGTTTGTTTAAAGGTATTGAGGTCGTAGCGTTTTTCCAGTTGCTTGTTATCTAGAGCCTCAAACTCGGCATTGCGGACTATATGGCGTAGTTCGGCACCAAATTTTTCCCGAATTTGTTCTTCGCTTAGGGTGCGTTGAATGACAATAACTTTGCGAGCTAAGAAGTTTAAAGGTTCGTAAATTGGCACACTCATTAAACGTTGACGTTTATTTTTGATTGCCAGTTCACGTTCATCTTCAATTACCGAAGTAAACTCTTCGACGTTTTGGTAGCTGAGCATAGGCGAAGCATAGGCATAGCTATCTGGAACAAACTCAAAAAAGCGTGGGAAGTCATCGGCAACCCAATAAGGACGCGTTAAACTCTGAAATAGTTGCGTTTTAAGTAAAGACTTTTTAAAGAGGTAGTTAGATGAACCATAAGAAACTACTGCATGTGGGAAAAAGAGATTTTGTTGTTTACTCAGAACCACATGGTTTTTAGCTTCAAGGTTAAAGTAGGTTACTTCTAGAAGCTCTTCTAAGCTTAAAGGGCGATCCTGTAATAAGGCATTGTTATTACATTGAACAAAAGTAGTTGCTCGCTCAGGATGGGTAGCAAGGTAATGCAGAATGCTATTTAAACGTTGATACCAGTTAGGATTAAACTTAGAATCATCTTCACAAACTAACACCCAGTCGTCATCAGCAATGCTTGGATCTTGTAGTACTTTTTGGTAAATTTCCCAATGCGAAAGAGTACAGCCTATTTCTCCTGGAGTCATAGCTCGATCATAGGCATGGTAGAACATTTGCGTATCAAAGCGAGCGTATACTTGCTCATCGCTCAGTTCTTTCCCATAAACGGCAGGGAATAACTCAAAATCAGCACAGTTTTCTTGTGCCATAAAGGCTTCAAGACGATCTTTAGATTGCGGTAAGCTAATAACAAACTTACGTACTTTACTTAAGTAATCTGGCGTTACTTGCGGATTATTATTGACAAAAGCCTGCTGTCTTTGTTGTTGACGATTAGTGCGGAGCACTTGGAAATCGCCTAAGCCAAATTGTTCTTCATTGGCAATTTGCGCTACTGACTCGAGGTTAGAAGTAAAACCTAGAGGCGGGTTAACTTGCAACATTGCATGAGAATAAAAGTCCAGATACTGCGTTAAACGCGTATAGTTTGCCTCAAATAAAGGAGCTGCTAAAGTGAGAATTTGCCAATCGCTGAGGTTATCAAGCTCAATTAAAGCCCTAAACTGCTCTTTGTTATTAAATAAGCGGGCATGATTATAGGCTTTGAAAAGGCTCTCGAGCCATAAACTATCTTGCTCAGGCTGAGCACTAGTTGCTGTTATTTGAGCAATAATTTTGCGTTGTTGCTCTTGAGCATAGAAGTTTTGGTTTTGTTTTTCAAGCTCTTTGTCTTTGATTTTTAGGTTTTCACCGACAAATAAGTAGTGTGAATTCGGATCATCGCGTTCTTGCTCTAAGCTCGCTTTACTAAGTTCACTTACTTCAACATTAAGCCCCAGTTGAATTTGGTTAGCAACTTTTTCCCAAGAAGCAAGAATTTTATCCATGCTGAGCTCTTGCAGTTCTTGGCGTAAGCGATTAATGTAAGTGCGAATAGCCTGTTTATTAAAAATCAAGAACGAAAAATTACTATTAGTAAACTGACGAATAGTTTGCATGCTCGAGCTAAAGAACTCATTTTGATCCCAAAGTTGCTCGAGGTCAGGTTGCACAATAAACTTAAACCCTTTATCAAAAAGCTGTCCACTTTGTTCATACAGCGAAGCTGGTTGATAGTTTAAGTTTTTTGCACCTACGGTGTCCCCTAAAATCAGTAAATTGTTCGGTAAATAGTTAGCTACCGAAGCTATTACTTGATTTAAGCGAGCTTTCCAGTCAATATCGAGGCTGAGATTACTATTAGCAAGAATAAAGTAATCCATTTCCCCTAATTGCGGATTGCTGAGCATAGCTTGGAAAATACTAAAGAGTGCAAAAGTTTGCCCCATGCTTTGCTCACGATAAATTTGTGAAGTTTTACCTAGTTCGGCAAATACTCGTGACCAGCCCATGCTTAGGTTTTGCACGCGCGGATCAGCTGGAGAAATTAAAGGTACAGGGGTAAAACTCTCACAGTCACTATTGCCGTAAAATTGTTGTAAGCTATAGGCTTGGTTTTGACTATAGAGGACAAATTTTGGCATTTGCCCTACATAGTCATATCCTAGACTAACAGTTTGAGCTTGGATTTGGTGAGTTTGCATCCAAGTAATAATGGTATGTGAGCTTTTATCTAGCACATGATTGCCATTAATAAAGTTAGCTACAGCCAAACTAGGGTTACTAATAGCTACCGAACCTACACTATAGTCACAAATTTTATGCCACATGGACATATTCCAGGCAATAGGCTCGTGCCATACGCCGTCTTTACTTGCTTTTTTCTTCAGACCAGCAATATAAGTGCGGAGAGTTTTTACTTTAATTAAGTAAGCACAAGGTTGCACTAGAGGTAAACGCGAAACACAAGCTAACTCAAGCGGTGCATTGAGCTGGTTCAGACTAATAAAACTATCCTGGGCAAAGTTTTGTTTAAGAGGTTGCCCGTTAAAGTTAAAGACACGTGTTTTATAAGTTTGCGCTTGATTTAGAGGCGATCTTTGCTCTAAGTAAGAGTTAAGACTTGGCAGTAAGCGTAAACGCTTAACCGTATTATCACAAGCTTGAACACTTAAATAATTATTTTCGCTTACTTTGAACTTACGTTTGCTTTCGAGTTGTTGGTGATCGCGGGGAATAAAAGTTGGTTCTTGCTCATCACCAAGGCTCACTACCTCGAGGCGTTGGCTCAGAACAGGATTATCTTGAGCAGCTTGCAAGATATCTTGCACTTGCTCTTTCCAGTTACTTGCCAGAATCGATCCTTCTTGCACAACCAACACAAAATCTTGTTCATCGAGAGTTTTATCTTGCGCTATTAGAGCATGCAGATCAAGGTGAGCAAGAATTAGATTTAAAGCTTGATCCGATGTATTTTGCTTACCAAATTCGGCTTCATAGCTTTGCACATCAAAACGTTGAGCAATTTGCTCACGCGTATAAGTAGTAGCCTTATGCTCAGTTAACTCCTGAGCATAAGGTTGACGTAAACTCATCCGGCGCGCAGTTTGATGGCCTTGAATATTAGTAAGTAAATAACTACGAGCTAATTTAAACATATATTTTTAGGGTTTAATAGACACTTGAGGTTGAGCAAAAGCCAGAGATTTTTTACTAAAATGCATGCCTAAAACATAGTCTTCGGCAAGGAAGAAACGACGTCCTTGCGATAAGAAAAGATGCATATGCGAAGGAACAAATTTTAGCATGATATAAGATCCTGAACCATTGCCTACTTTACGATGGACACGACACACATCTTGCTCAGGGTTAACGGCAAAGAGGTTTTGCTCATCAGTGAAGATGCGAGCCTCTTCATAAGCCGCAAAGTCTAACTTGTTAAAGTCTTGGGCTTGACGGCTATTGCTTGTTTGAATGAGTAGGGTGTCGAGATCTAAACGCGTATCTAGGTATTCACATAAGCAGTTAACTTGATGTAAAAAGTTAGGAGCTAGAGTTTGATCATCTTCAACAATAAAGTGGAAAGTAAAATCCGAAGCTTCTAGATCACGAATTTTTTCCCAAGCTTGCTGATGGGCAAGAGTGAGATTTAACTCCTCTGGGGTAATATCGCGACCATATTGCTCTTTGAATTTAGCAAAGTCAAAGAGTTTTTCTTGTTCGGCACGTGCCATTTTACTGTAATCAACTTGCTTAATAACCTGGAAGCCAGGGAATTTTTTATTAATTTGGCTCAGGCTCAGTGATTTTTGAATAACATATAAACGCTCTTGATTTACATAAGGGTGCGGTTTAGTAATAGGTATTGCTCGGCGCTTCATTTTTTCAGCGGCAATACTTGCTACCCTTTCTCCGTCGAGAATTGACACTAAATTCGGATCATCAAAGCCTAACTGTGGATTAACATAGGCAAAGACTTCAGGACGGAAAGTATACATTTGAGCAAGGTCATCGGCAACCCAATCAATTTTGCCACAAATGCGTTGAGCATTTTTTACTAACAAGCTTTTACGTATGAGGTAAAAACCAGCCCCTGCAGGGAAATCACGGTTAATTAAAGTAATACCTAACTCTGGCTCAAGTTCATAATAGTTATTAATTTGCGAATAAATACTATGGTACTTAGTAAAGCGTTTTGGAGCAATAAAATCAAAGTTTGGAATTTGGTTTTGTGCTCCATTAATAATTTCTACACGCTCGCTGAGGTTGTTTTCAACAAAGTGGAGTACTTTATTGAGCATTTGGTACCAGTCAGGATTAAGACGCGTATCATCTTCAATAATTAAGAGCCAGTCATCAAGTTGCAATTCTGGATCATATAAAGCATGACGTAATATTTGCGTATGACTTAGCGAACAACCATATTCGCCCGCATGCATAGTACGGTTATAACGTTTGTCGTACTTCTCTTGATCGAACAGTTGAGCTTTATCTGCCTCGCTTAAGTCTTTACCCCAAACTGCTTCATGGACAATAAAGTCTTCAACATTATTTTGGCGCATAAAGGCTTGTAAGCGGTCATGCGAGCTTGGCAGGTTAATCACATATTTTTTTACCTTGGCAACTAAATCCGGTAAAAAGCCTGCTTTGCGATAGCTAGATTGCGGATCGAGTTTCGGGCTCGATTTGCAACAATAAGCAAACTGTTCTGGTTCAAGTTGAGCAAAATACTCACTCAATGGTTTTTGCTTACCAAAAAATAACGGTTGCTCTTGGGCAATTTTTGCTCTTTGCTCAGCACCATAGGGGCTAAGATCAAGTTGTTCTTTAGCTTGAATGGTATTGATATTTTCAATTGGGTTAACCAGATCATCGAGATTATCATAGTTTTCTGGGTTAACTTGAGCATCTGGGGCAGTTACAGCCTGACGATAAAGCTCTTGGGCTTGAGCCTGTGGATCTTGCTCCATTTCGCTCGTATCAATTAGAGCTTCTAACTCTTGCCCTGAGCTGAGCTTAGGTTGCTGGTGAATTTGCTCGAGAGGACGATATACTGCTAGTCCTGGGTTGAGGCAAATTACATTAGTGGCATTAAAGCGAATTAAATCGGCAAAGCGATCTTGGTAATAAGTGCTTGGCTCTTGGAAAATACTTGGAGCAAATTTTTCCTTAATAATACTTTTACGGAATAAAATGAACGAGTAAGTAATATAGCGGAATGAATTTGCTACTAGGGCTTCAAAATCATGAGTTAGTTTACAACTCCAAGAACGATCAGGCGTAAAAATACCTGCCTGAGCAAAGATTTCTCGCAGTTTTTCTGGATCTTGCTCGCTCATAAAGCTAAAGCCAGCCTCAGGGCTTTCATAGCCTGCTACCAGAATTTTTGCTTCAGGATAACGAATGGTTGACCAACGTAAGAAAAAGTTTAAGCGTGGATACCAATCTGGACGAAATACTGTTTGGTCTTTGGCTACTACTATCCATTGATCATCAGGAATAGTATCATCAGCAAGCAGATCCAAGAAAAAGCGACGTTGTAAAAGAGTTTGCTCTACTTGGCTTAGATTCGGCATGTGGTTAGTCCCACGGGCAAATTTGGTTGGGAAATAATATGCCTTATCTACTTGTTCCAGACTCCATTGTTCGAGGTTTGGTGCCAATACTGGAGTAAAGTCTTGGGTATTACGCTGAGCAAAAAAGCTCGGAAATAGATTTAAGTGATGCTTGCCCTGGAAAACGTATTTGCGTAAAGGCTGAATAAAGTCATAGCCATAAGGAGCAAAGCGATTTAAGCTAGCATTAAAAACTACAGCCTTACTTTGTTCTTTGGCAATATCAACATAGTCTTGATCTTTGAGCAAGTGGTTGTTATTGGCAAAAGTATGAATAGCTAGCAGAGGATTAGCATAAGCAATCGAATTAGGCGTAAAGTGCATTAAGCATTGAATAGTATCTTTATAAAAGGCTACTGGTTGAGCTAAAGGAATTAACTTAGTATACTCTTTTCCTGCTGCGTCTACGCCCGCAAGAATATAGTCAGGATAATTTTCTCTTTGGCTATACTCGTCTTTGAGTTTAAGATCTATTACTTCAGGAGCAGCAATATTTTTTTGGTAGCAAGTAAATAGACCATTTTCGCCTTGGACAATATTATGGATTTTCCCGTAGTTAACCTGCTCAATCTTTTCCTTAACCCAACGTTTGAGTTTAGGAATTAGAGCCAGTTTATTAATGAGGAAAAAGCTCGAACGGTGATAGTTAAATACATTAGAAATTTCGAGCTCTTGTCCGCCTAGAGGCGAAGCTACGCCCTGACAAAACTGAGCATAATCACAAGTAAGGTTTTGGTGCGGGTAAATGCGTAAGGCATCTTTATCTTCTTTGCTCAGAGTTTTAAAAGTTTTATTTCCCTCAGCCGAAAGAATTATTGCTTTTAATCGCCCAACATCACTTTCTGGCAAATACTCTCGCGATTGTCCCACAATAGCTTGCAGGCTACGATTAACTGGAACTAATTGACGAAGAATTGCTTCAATTCTTTGTGGCCATTCTGGATTTAGAATAGCTTGATCTTCGGCAATTAGGATCCACTGATCATCCGGGATGCTTTTATCCATACTAATATGAGCCAGGAGGTTAACCAGACTTACGCTTTCGTTAACATCATCCATGCTTAAAAAGCGACGCGGAACATTACGGTCGTAAGTATTAGGTAAGTCACGGATATCAAAATATGGTTTTAAGGCCTCCATAAAAGGCACATGCATACAAGCAGGATTGTATAAAAAGCTATCGGTGAGATCGAATTTTACCTCATGCCCATATTCTTTTGCCATTTCAGGCGTAATTAGCCCAAGCTCCTCGAGATATTGAGTCATATCCCAAGCAGGAACTGGCGTAAAGAGGTTTGCAAAAGGTTGACGGAAAAATGACTCTCGAGTTTTAGTTCCAGTTGGTTTTACCAGAACAAACTTTGGAAGAGAATCAAACAGAGGAAGATTTGCCATAATGTTGTTCTATAAGTTGCGTGAAAGCAAAAGTATAAGTTGTTTTTGCACCTTTCTTGCTTTCGCTGAGAATGTATTTGCGTAACTCTTTTGGAGTTAGATCTAAACTCTGCGCCAAGAGTTTAAACTGTTTTGCATTAAGGGTTATAGGTCGCGTTGCCAGTTGTGCATCTTGTCCGAGATTAACTACTTTAGCCTGAGTAGAGCTTGAGCTTTGTCCCGATGCTCGCGTTACTAGTTCTTGCTCAAGACAATAAACTTCGAGATCCTGACTTGCCTCTAAACGTTCAATTAAGCTAGCAAGAGCTTGCTTTTGCACTAAAAAGGCAGAGAGTTGTTCTGGTTTTACTGTTTGCCCCAGATCTTGACCGCCTAGAGCTATTACTGGAGGAAGCTCTTGAGCAAAAATTAGTGCTAGCTGTTGGTTCAGTTGCCCATACCAGTTAGTAGCAAAGCGACTTGTAGTTTGGCAAACTAGAATATAGTCGTGGGCAAGAATATCATTTTGCTTGCTTAACTGAGCAAAAAGAGCAATTAAAGTTTGCGGGGTAAAAAAGTTACCTGCTAAAACCTGCTCGTCTTGACTAAATTTTGCTTGCAGAGGTACAGGAACAAAATTTAAAGTATGAGGTTGTTTATAAAAATTACCTAAAGCTAGTTCTGGGCTAGTTGAGATAAAGCCTTGTAGATCTGCTCTTCCAAGTTGGTTGAACAGATCAAATTGACTTTGGCTCGCTGGCATATAGCTGAGAACTAGATGTTTGCAAGTAGCAAGATAATCATAACCTTGTCCGAGGTAGTTCCCTGAGTAGTTATAACCTGGGAGCGTACGTTGGTATTGGGCTACTGCCAGTTTTTGCTCAGCCGTGCTTGGTACTTGAGCTAAACTAGGTTGGGCTTGAGCTAATACCGCTCTTTGTTCTTGAGCCACAAACCAAGCCCCAAATGGATCGAGACTAACACTTGCCTGCGGATAAGTAATGCGGTAGTTTTTTAATTTGCTTTTGAGTTTACCTAGCTCTTGTTGCTCAATTTGCGCATAGATACCAAAAGCTTGCTCAGCTGGAGCTAAAGCTTGCACTTTTAAGTTAGCCAGAGCTGCAAGGTTAAGTAAGTAAGCCCCTTGGCTTGCTCCATTAAGACTATGTAAAAAGTGCAGACTTTGCGCTTGCGGTTTATTAAAGTTAGGGAGATTTTGACTCCAACTTTGGCTGGCAATAAAGCCAAGACCTGTAGAAGCCTCAAATTCTGCCTCTAACTCAAACTGGTTATCTAAAGCAATTACCGCAGTACGCATGAGGCGGTCGGCAGTAGCATAGTTTTGCTCGAGACTTTGCGCATAGTCTTCTACGGCAATCAAGTACTGCTGGCGGTAGTAGTTTTGTGCTCGCCAAAAGTTAGCTAGATCGCTTCTATCTTGCTTTTCTAGAGCTTTAGCAGCTTCGAGCAATTGCGGGTTAGCCAGAACTTGGCTACGACCTTGTAAGGCAGTTAAAATGCCTTCGAGGCGTGCTTGCCAATCTGGCGTTAATTTAGCTTGATCACTAACTACGAGCACCCATTGATTAGTATCTTGATACTCATTTAGTAAGACGTCGCTATCTTGGCTGCCTTGATATACCTGGCAAAGAAGATGATTAAAAAGACAACGCATACTTAGTGCCTGCTCTACTTGACTTGGGCTGAGTTTTTCTCCTAGATAAGGTAGACTCAGAGCAAGAAAAAGGTAAGCACGAGGGCTAATTTTTTCAGGCAGTAAAGCAGGGGTAAGAGTTGCTTGCTCAACATAAGTTGCTGGGGTTAAAAGATTAAGTAGGTTCGGCACTTGTGCTACTTTATAGTCAGCTTGCACTTGCTCTTGTAAGTGCTGTGCCATTTGTTGCCAATATTGAAGACAAAGTTCTTGCTCGGCGTTTAATTTAGTTCCAGGGGCAAGTTGCTCAGCTGGAGCTAAATAACCAAGTTGGGCAAGAAGATTGAAAAAGTACCAGTCTTGTTCGAGGAGCTCTAAATCAACCCGAGCAAAAGTGGTAAAGGCTTCATTATATGGTTGAAAATTAAATAAAGGAGCATCACCTAAAACAAATTTAGGGAGCTTTTGGGTAAGCGGAGTTTGCAAAAATTTATGCATAGCTGTTATCTAGGTGAGTAGGGTTTTTTACTCCTATATTTTACTACAAAGGCAAAGAAAATAGGAAAAAAAGCATTAGGTACCACTTAGACAAATAAATTGTCTCAAAGTTTACTGGGGTAGTATGTTAAAATTTGTAGGGTAACAACCTAAGATTGAATTTATTATGCAAGACAAGTTTCTTTATATAGTGGATGGTACGGCATTAATTTTCCGTAACTATCACGCCTCTTTGAGTTACTTTTTAAACTCAAGTTATCACGATACGGCAGCCTTATCGGGAACTATTACCTCCCTAAACTCTTATATAGGTAAAGTGGATCCGACTAATATAGTGGTGGTTTTTGATCCTAAAGGGGGCTCGTTCCGTAATGAAATTTATAGTGAGTATAAACAAAACAGGAGCAAGCCAGATCCGCAATTACTTTGGCAAATAGAACGTATTCCCGAGCTGATTAAGGCTCTGGGCTTTCCTGTGCTCATAGTTCCTGGCTATGAGGCAGATGATGTTATAGGAACAATTGCCAAGTATCATAGTGAGCGTGGCGTTGAAGTTTTAATTGAGTCTAAAGATAAAGACTTTGTTCAATTAATTGACGAGAATATTTCTCTTGCCGATACGCAAAATGACTCTCTGTATGATTTTAAAAACGGGGATCGTAAATTTGGGGTGCCTATTGCCAATACTATAGATTTTCTTGCTATTTGTGGGGATAAAATCGACAATATTCCTGGCATCAAAGGGGTAGGAGAAAAAACGGCAGCAGGGTTAATTAATACTTATGGCGGACTCGAGCAAATCTATCAAGCTATTGATGAAGATAGATTTACAACCCAAGTAGGGAACTTAAAACCTGAAACCCTGAAAAAGAAAATGCTTGCCAGTCGTGAAGAAGCTTTTCTTTCATATAAGCTCGCAACTATTAATACACAAGCTCCAGTTGGGGATATTTCCCTTGAAAATCTGGTAATGCAAAAACCAGATGTAACCCGCGTGTTAGATTTACTTGAAGAGTATGAGTTATTTAGAATTCGTAACTCTTTTATTGAAGGTCGTTTAACTTGTTTAGCTTGCACTGAAGAGAGTTTAGCTCCTGAAGTAGATGCCTATTTAAAAACTCATACTTTAAAAGAAGCTAAATCACGAACAAGTCTTTCGAAGTTTGAAGTAAAAGAACTAACGCCAGAATTAGCTGAGCAAATTCTTACTACAGGTAAGTACCCAGACGGTACGCCACTAGTGGCTGCTTCGAGTCGTAAAGGCGCAGGGGCAAGTAAAGGAGCTACTAAAGCAAGTAAAAGTGATTACAAGCCTACAGCCGAAGATAAGGCATTATTTGCTAATACTCAACCTTTTACAGGTGACTTTAGTGACTTTAAAGAGGGCGTAGTTTATCATAACCTCGAACTTCACGTCGAGCCATATAGTCAAGATGATCAGGTTGCTGATTTTAGACAACAACTGGCAACTAGTGCGTTAGGGCAAGCTTTAGCACAAGCTCAGCAAGTAAGTATTATGTTAGAGAAAAATCCTTTACATAATACGCCTGTAGTGCTAAATATTCTCGTTGAAGGTGGCAAGTTAGAAAAAGTATCGAGTAAAAGTGGACGCAGTATTTACTCTGAGCGTCAACTTTTTAGTCTGCAATTTGCGGGCGACTCGCGCTTTATTGATAAGGTAAAAAACGATGAGTTTATCACTCCAACTTATCAAGCTTTTTGTCAGGCATTTGGGCAACAAGTGTTTGTTCCTTTATTAAGTCAAACTACTATTCCTGTGCTTACAGCCAACTTAAAAGACTTAGCTCATGAGTTTGACCTAACTATTGCTCAAGTTAATGCCGTGGGCACTAATGTCCATGACTTACGTTTAGTTGGTTATACGCGTAACTCGGCAATTAAAGACAATTCTTTAGCTAACTTAGCTTCAGTATATTGTGCTTTAGAGTTTGCCCCGATTAAGTATTTAAAAACGCGTGTGGACTTACCTGCAGTTTTAAGTACTTGCCAAGATAGTACAATTTTTATGCCATTGTTCTATCGCCTCTGCCACCAAACTATAGCTAGTCAACTTTATACTAAAATGGAACAACCTCTGTGGAAGTATCTTTACACCATGGAAGTTAATGGTATTTTAGTGGATCTAGCAAACCTAGAGGCAATTAAAGCAGACTTAGAAGAGCAAATTAGTGCCCTTGAAGAGCAAGTATATGCTCTGGCAGGAACTAAGTTCAATATTAATAGCCCGAAACAAACGGCCGATATTCTCTATAACCAACTCTTGCTTGAAGATCCAACAGGCAAGGGCTCGACAGCTGCTGAAACTTTAGTACAACTCGAGCATGAAATTATAGAACCTTTATTAAGCTATAGATCTTTAACTACTATCCTTGGTAGTCACGTTGCTCCTTTAATTGAGCTGGCTTTAGCAAATCCAGAGCGTAAGATCCATACAACCTTCTTACAAACGCAAACTGTAACTGGACGTTTATCTTCGCAAGAACCAAACCTGCAAAACGTTCCTGCAACCGCTGGTATAGCCCAACGCATTCGTGCGAGTTTTATTGCTCCTCCAGGTTACAAAATGGTAAGTCTGGACTATAGCCAAATTGAGTTAAGGGTTTCGGCATCTCTATCCCAAGATGAGCATATGCTTGCCGGCTTTAACCAAGATGAAGATATTCACGCTCGTACGGCAAGTAAAATCTTTAATGTGCCTCTTGAGCAAGTAACCCGTGCCCAACGTCAAATTGCTAAAGCAATTAACTTCGGGCTTAACTATGGTAAAACTGCGTTCAGTTTATCTACCGAGTTAGGGATTAGCCGTCAAGAAGCTTCTAGTTATATTAATGAGTACTTTGCAAGTTATCCACGCATTAAAGACTTTATTAATCAAACTATCGACAAGGCTACGGCAAGAAAATTTATTGAAACGCTAGAAGGACGTGTAATTCCGCTTCCTTTAATTGACTCTTCGGTAAGAGCAGTAGCTGAAGCGGAAAAACGTAATGCCACTAACTATCCAATTCAAGGTTCGGCTGCCGAAATTATTAAGCTGGCTATGATCGAATTACAAAAAGAGATAATGACTTGTATGCCAGAGGTAATTTCGCATTTACAAATTCACGATGAATTAGTATTTTCGATACCAGAAGCTCTTGTAGATAAATACTTAGCTCAAATTAAACAGGTAATGGAAACTTCGGTAAGCCTGCCTGGGGTTAAATTAAAAGTAGAAGCTACAGTGGGCGAGCATTGGAGTAAATAGTTATATTCTTATAAGTAGTTAACTAAATAGTTAACTCCTTAACCACTTTATCTTAGTTAAGGGAATTTAATTTAAATAATTAACCAACCATAAGAATTTAGCATTACTAATAATTAACCATAAAAAAAATAGCCTTTTGCAATTTGCAAAGGGTTATTTTTTGTCTCTAAAACCTTATAAAATATAAGGTTATTTTCTTGAACATAAATAGATCGAGCTAAAAAAGCCAACTTGAGAGCAATAATTATAGTTCTTACTAAGAGAAAAGTTAAATAGCGCGGTTTGATTAAATTTTGTTTAATAAAAGTGCTATTTTATTATAGTTAACTATAATCAAAAATAAAAATGATCGCTTTTGTTCAGGCGATCATTTTATTAAGAAAAACTAAGAGGTATTTGCACTATAAATTTAATAAATTATTAATTTTTAACCTAAATCAGGGGTAAAAGCTAAGTAAAAAATGTGCAAGCAATAACGATTGTTTTTGATCATTATTTTTAGGTCAGAAAAAGAATAAACTCACTTTAAGGGAGCAAAGATAGCTTTATAGCCCAAAAATGATCGCATGTGATCATTTTTTCTTAAGAAAAATTTACACGGAAAAACAGTGAGTTAGGGAAAAAATTTAAAATTTAATAAAAAAATAATGGCAAAGAGAATGACAAAAGAGTTTTTTTCGAGTAAAATAAAAACATAATTAAAAATAATTAAAAAAATAAAATAATTAGCCAAATTATTGTAGTTGACTCTAATACCAAGAAATTGGGAGCTGAGGCAACGTTTTTTATTTTTTTACCTACTTAAGTAGGACCTATACCTTACACATTTTTCAATCATTAATCATATTAGCTAAATTATTTGGTTTATAAGTAAGTAATAAAGCTAAAATATACACATTTATTTACAAAAGGATTATTCATATGTCGTTAGATGCTAAAGCAAGTGCTAAGAAGTTTAGAGATTTTATCGAAGCAGCTGGTGTAGTATGGGCTGATTTACGTTTTACAGATATTTTAGGTAAAGAACAACACGTTTCTATCCCAGCAAGTTTAGTAGACGAAGACTTTTTCCTCCACGGTAAAGTAATTGATGGTTCTTCAATCAAAGGTTGGAAATCAATTGATAACTCAGATATGGTACTTTTACCAGTAGAGCAAGAGCCTTTATTAGATTTAGCCGGCGACACAGGTTCACCAACAATTATTATCCGTACACAAGTATATGAAACTTCAGGTCAAGGTTATGACCGTTGTCCTCGTACTATTGCTGTACGTGCTGAAGAATACTTACGCAAAGAAGGTTTTGCAGATCAAGTATTTGTTGGTCCAGAACTAGAGTTTTTCTTATTCGATTCTGTACGCTTTGAAAACAGTATGCGTACTTCATTCTACGAAGTTGAAGATGTAGAATGTATTTGGAACTCAAACAAAAAAGAAGTTGGTGGTACCGCTAACTATGCTCACCGTCCAGGTGTTAAAGGTGGTTACTTCCCAGTAGCACCAATTGACCATTCTCAAGCTATTCGTTCTTTAATGTGTGAAGTGTTAGCGCAAATGGGCTTAGAAGTTGAAGCTCATCACCACGAAGTAGCTATGGCACAAAATGAAATTGCTACACGTTACAACACTTTAGTAGCAAAAGCTGACGAAGTTCAAGTTTACAAATATGTAGTACACAACGTTGCTCATGCAAACGGTAAAACAGCTACATTTATGCCAAAACCTTTATATGGTGACAATGGTTCAGGTATGCACGTTCACTTCTCATTAACTAAAGACGGAGAAAACCTCTTTGTTGGTGATGAATATGCAGGCTTATCAGAAACAGCTTTATACTTCATTGGTGGGGTATTAAAACACGCACGTGCTTTAAATGCGTTTACTAACCCTTCAACTAACTCTTACAAACGTTTAGTACCTGGTTTTGAAGCTCCAGTTATGTTAGCTTACTCAGCGTCTAACCGTTCGGCATCTGTACGTATTCCAGCTGTAGCTACACCTAAAGCAAAACGTATCGAAGTACGTTTCCCAGATTGTACAGCTAACCCATATTTAGCATTCTCAGCGCTATTAATGGCTGGTTTAGATGGTATTAAAAACAAAATTCACCCAGGTGCAGCTTCAGATCGTAACCTTTACGATTTAGAAGGTGAAGAGTTATTAAACTTCCCACAAGTAGCTTTCTCTTTAGAAGAAGCATTAAAAGCTTTAGCTGAAGATCACGCATTCTTACTTGAAGGTGGGGTATTTACAAAAGAATTTATTGATACATTCATTGCCTTAAAAGCTCGTGATGTACAAAAATTACGTATGTTACCACACCCAATTGAATTTGAATTATACTATTCATGCTAAGAAAAAATCCCCGAGTGTTTATCACTCGGGGCTCTTTTTTTAGCTAAAAGTTGTAATAAAGTCGTTAAGTAATTAACTAGCTGTTAAAGCTAGTTGCTCACTGTTGAAGCAAGTAGCTTACTGTTTAAGTAAGTAAATTACTATCTAAGCAAGTAATTTGCCCTAGGTAAATCTAGCTCTTTAGTTTTTCTCTGCTAGAGCTTTAACAAAAAGCGGATGTTTAGTGCTATATTCTTGAGCATTAAGTTTATCTCGTCCTTTTGTTGCCATAGCATTACGTAGTAAGACTTTAAGCGATTTTAAAGGATACATACGCGTATTTAATAGAATCGGATTAAATGTCCAAGGCTTACAAGAGTTAAAGTAAAAACTATATTTTTCTAAAGAAAAATCAGCAAAAGTATTGCTATCTTGATAGTCATTTAACACAGGTAAGTAGTCGTAAACTTTAAATAGAGTCGCAAAATAATGCTCATAATAGCTTACAGGTTGAGCCAGAATTTGTTCGAGGTTTTGTGTAAACAGATTATAGGCATCAACAAATTCTTGGGCATGGCTATTCCATTGTTTACGTGATCCGGCAAAATGTAAAAAAGTTGGAGTTACTTTCTTAAATACATCCACTTGCGCAAAAGGATAGTCGGCAGGAAATTGATTTTCTTGCTCGGCTTGATGACGTACTTTTTTACGATTAACTTGGGTTACTTGATGCCAACGATCGCGCATAAAGAAGTAACGACAAAGAATTAAGTGATAAGCTAAATAATTGTATTTTGAGCTTAACTCTACCTTGTCATTAAAGTGAAGAACATTAAGTAAATCCTGATCAGGGAAGGCATCATAGTCTTTTAACTCGGCAATATGGTTTAGCCACAGGTTTGAGGCATTGAGTTTGTCCATATCAATGAGTAAAAATCCTGAGTTAAAGTAAGGATTTTCACTATCAAAAGGGGTTACTCTTGCTCGTCCTGAAAGTTTTGTTTTAAAAGCTTTACCATTGGTTAGTAGACTTTTTGCCATAAGGTAGTAGTCAGTAACTACACCTAGAGTTTTACCTTGTAGATCTACTTTCTCGTCATCAAAGAGCTCAGCAAAAGGAGCTGTACAAAGAATATCTGCATCTAGGTAGAGCAGACGTCCTGTTAGTTTTAGTTCGGTAGCATATAAACGTAGACTCATAGCATTAGCACGGTCTTTATTAGCATAGTCTACTTGTTCATATTTAAAGCGTTGTTCTGGAGTTACATAATGAAAATGTAACTTGCAGTTCGGGTAATTATCGAACTCGGTAAATAATGATTTATACTCAGAATTAGCAAAATCAAAAGAAGTAATAATATAGATATCTAAAAGGTCACGATTAAACGCAATTAGATTTTTTATAAAATTAGGTAAACGCTGAATAAAACCAGCATCGGTAGTTAAAAGAACTTGTTGTTTATACTTTGTCATGACTTAATTGAATAAATAGCAGTGCGTTCTCTATATTATATTATAACGCCTATATACAAGGGAAAAAAATAGCCTTGTTTACTTTTAAACAAGAGCAAAGATAACCTTTACATATACAAAAAAATAGAGATACCCCAGAACAAAAAGTTATTTTGGCTAGGTTAATTAGGTTATTTGGTTAATTAGGTTAATTATTTAAATTATTACAGGTAAAAAAAAATTAATAAGCATATCCTTGGGCAAATTCCTTGTCAATAAAGAGCAAAATCTCGAGCAAAAAGGTGCAATTTTAGAGAAAAACGAGGCAAAAACTTGATTTCCTCGCTAAAAAAGTTGTCTTGTTTTTCAAATAATTAGAGAAATATTTTTCTTTGCCTTTGCTTGTTTTTCTTGCAAAACGTGCAATTTATTCTTTGCTATAAGTTCTATTTTTCCGCAGTTTAAGGTAGTTTTAAGGTGAAGAAAATAAAAAAGTTGCTAAAGTTTTTGCATTTTTTTAGAAAAACGTGCAAAAATATTAACGATTTACAAGGAGAAAAAATTAGAGTAAGATATTTACATGTAAAGAAAAAAAAAGATAATGCTTTACAAAAAAAGAATTACGATAGATTAAACCAATTAGAAAAGGGTAAAAGTTTTTAGCTACTCCATAATTAAGGAAAGTTACAATGTTTAAATTCACTAAAAAATTAGCAGCCTTTGCTGTAGCAGCAAGTGCAGTAGTATTCTCAGGTTATGCTCATGCTGATAATAAAACTTATGTTGTAGGTACCGAAGCAGGTTATGCTCCATATGAGTACTTAAACGACAAAGGACAAATTGTTGGCTTTGATATAGATTTAATTAACTATATCTGTGAACAAGCTGGGATTAAATGTGAAGTTAAAAACCAAAACTTCGATGCCCTAGTACCTAACTTAATGTATCGTAAAATTGATATAGCTATAGCTGCTATGAACATTACTGAAGAGCGTGCTAAACAAGTTGCTTTTTCAAATGAATACTTACCAGCTGCTCCTTACCGCTACTTAGTATTAAAAAACAGCAACTATAATGACGTAAGTGAATTAAAAGCTGTTGGCTATCAAAATGGTACTCTTGCAGGTAAATACTTACAAGAAAAAAGTAAAGGTGTTCGTGCTGTAGGTTACGATAACTATGATACTGCTTTACTTGATTTAAGAGCAGGACGTGTTAACGCTTTATTAGCAGATGGGCAAGTAGTAGAAAAATTTGCGGAAAATAACCCAGATAGCTACACTTTATTACCGCAATTAGTTAATGATCCTATTTTAGGTCAAGGTTTAGCTATTGCTGTAAATAGAAACAATACTGAATTACTTAATAAACTTAACGCTGCTTTAGCTAAAGCCCAAGAATCAGGTTTTATTGAGCAATTAAAAACTAAATACGGTGTTAGTCACGCAGAATAATCTCCCAACACCTCTCTATCCAAAGTAAATATGGGTGTACTTTCCTAGGCTTGCACGCAAGTCTAGGAAGTTTTTGGGGAAAAAGAACCAAGCGAGAAATTCTCGTTTGGTTCTTTTTTTGTTTTGCTTAATTTACAAAAAAATAGCAATAATGTGCATAAATTTCAGTTAATTAGCTAATTTTAGTCAAATTAAAACCCTTTGTTTTTCAATAAGATAAGAAAAAAGTTTATTAGGGTAAAACTTGCAAAAGTTACAAGTTAATAAGATTTTATCTTGCTCTTACGCCCTAAATTTGGGCAATTATAAAAAACGAGCAATAAAAACGTGCAAGATATCTAGTAAATTTTGCACGTTTTCTCAAAAACGTGCAAGTTTACAGAAACTTACTTTTGTAGTAAGATAAAAGTATAGGGATCCTTGTTTCCCTTACATGTTAAAGTTAATAAGGAGATAAAATATGTTCACTACTTTTGTTGAAGCTATGACAAAGTTTGGGAAAAATATTTTAGGTGCCTTTGGTGCTTGCAATATGCCATTTGACGTTCATGCTGCGGCAACCCCTTCAACTTTTAAATGTCATCAGGCTTTTGATCAAAGCCAATTAGATAAAATCTACGATACTATTGAAGAATAGTCTAGAATAATAAACGCAAAAGAACTCGGTTCCCCACCGAGTTCTTTTTGTTTATGCTTGATATTTTGCTTTTACCGGTTGTTGGGCTTGCTCTACACGAGCATAACAAGGGCATTGCGGGTGATGGGGATTTATCTTTCCTACTGCTTCTAAATAAGCTTGAGCGGTAGTAGGTCCAACAAATTTAAAGCCCCACTTTTTCAGTTGCTTGCTCAGAGTTTGAGCATCTAGGTCATGGCTCCAGAGCCAATGACTAAAATCTATGCCTTGTTGCTCGAGACGTAAAAAAGCTTGAGCGTTACTACGCATAGCAATAATTTTGCCTGTATGACGAATTATTTCAGGGTTGTCTTTTAACTCTTCAATATAAGCGTCAGACATTTGCGCAAGAGCTTGCGGATCCCAAGCTAAAAAAGCTTGGGCTAAGGCTTGCTCTTTTTTTAGTACCACTGCCCAGCTTAAGCCAGCTTGTTGGCATTCGAGCATAAGTAAAGCAAAAAGTTCTTGCTTGTCGGTAATGGGCATAGCCCAGCGTTGATCATGGTAGGAAGTTTCTAAAGGATTTTTCTCCACTTCACACCAGGTAGTAAAATTTTGTGCCATATATAAGAAAAAGAGAAAGCACGTGCCTTCTCTTTTTTTGCTTTAATTAGTTAAATACTGTACGAAGTTCGTCGCGGAGATTTTTTGCTACCACTTCGATATCATCGTTACCATTAATTTTTAAGAAACGAACTTTACCTTCTTTAGCTAATTCACGGTAGTAGCTAATTAAAGGTGCAGTTTGAGTATGATAAACTTCAAGACGCTTTTCTACCACTTCTGGAGTATCGTCTGGACGAGTTACTAGAGGTTCACCTGTAACATCATCTAGACCTTCTACTTTAGGTGGATTAAATTTAACGTGGTAAACACGACCTGAAGCAGGGTGGCTACGGCGACCTGTAATACGTTCAACGATTACATCATCTGGTACATCAAACTCAATTACTAAATCTAAACCTAGGTTAGCTGCTTCTAAAGCCTGAGCTTGAGCAAGGTTACGTGGGAAACCATCAAGTAAATAGCCTTCAGCACATTCTGGTTTTGCAGCTTTTTCTTTAACTAGGCGAGTAACTATATCATCAGAAACTAATTGCCCTGATTTTAAGATATCAGCTAGTTGATTACCTAATTCTGAACCAGATTTAACTTCAGCACGTAATAAATCACCCGTTGAAATTTGTGGGATGTTAAATAAGTGCATAATAGTTTGGGCTTGAGTCCCTTTACCTGCTCCTGGAGCACCTAATAATAAAATACGTTTCATGTTACTTTTCTCTTGTCTTATAGAGTTTCACTACCAATCATTTCTTTTAATTGATCAGCTTGGAACTCTTGGATAATCGGAGTAATTAATTGATCTAGGTTACCGTCCATAATATCGTCTAAACGATATAAAGTGAGGTTAATCCGGTGATCAGTTACCCTTGATTGTGGGTAGTTGTAAGTACGGATCTTATCAGAACGGTCGCCCGAACCTAAAAGGTTACGACGAGTTTCTGATACCTCGGCATTACGTTGATCAATAATTCCTTGTTGAATGCGCGAAGCTAACACAGATAGAGCTTTGGCTTTATTTTTGTGTTGCGAACGTTCATCCTGACACTCAACCACAATTCCTGTTGGAATATGGGTAATACGTACTGCAGAGTCAGTTTTGTTAATGTGCTGACCACCTGCCCCTGAAGCACGGAAAGTATCAATACGTAAATCAGCTGGGTTAATATCAGGCATTTCTGCTTCTGGTAACTCAACTAATACGGCAACTGTACATGCTGAAGTATGGATACGACCTTGAGATTCTGTTTTTGGTACACGTTGTACACGGTGACCGCCTGACTCGAATTTAAGGTTAGAGTAAACCATATCCCCAGAAATGTGCATTACGATTTCTTTGTAACCACCTTGATCAGATTCTGAAGAAGAGATTACTTCATAACGCCAACCCTTGCGTTCACAAAAACGTGAATACATACGGAAAAGATCACCACAGAAAATAGCAGCTTCATCACCACCTGTACCTGCACGGATTTCCAAGAAGACATTGTATTCATCGTTAGGGTCTTTAGGAATTAAGTGAACTTGTAAAGCATCTTCCATTTTTACAAGTTCTTCTTCTTTTTGTTCAATTTCCATTTGTGCTAATTCAGCCATATCTGGATCTTCAAGAAGTTCTTTAGCTCCAGCTATGTCATCTTTTAGCTGTTGCCAGTGGGTAAAATCTTTTACCACTGGTTCTAAATTAGAGTACTCTTTTGAATACGCACGGAATTTCTCTTGATCGCTAATTACTTCAGCGTCACCTAAAAGTTGTTGTAATTCTTCGTAGCGTTCAACTAGTACTTGTAGTTTTTCGACTAAACTTTGTTTCATAGTTGCATAAAAAGATTCTGGACGTAAGCCTCAGTAAAGCTTAACGATCAGAGATAAGTTAAACATATAACACCAAGTACCATATTATAGCACAAAGCAAGGTTTTTTTACTCTACTTTAAAATCTTTAGTATCAACTCTGAGAGGATTAAAAGTTTGTGCCGTTGGCATTACTTCTAAACTATTTACATTTACATGGGCTGGTAAATGAATTAAGTAAGAAACTATGTCGGCTATGTCTTCTGGAGTTACATAGTCAATGTTGGCATATACTTGAGCTGCCTTGTCAAGATCGCCACGGAAACGAACTTGAGAAAACTCAGTATCACCGCACAGACCTGGCTCGAGGTTAGTTACGCGCACGCCTGTACCTGCAAGATCAGCACGGAGATTTAGACTAAATTGACGGACAAAGGCTTTAGTTGCCCCATAAATATTGCCACCTGGATATGGGTAGGTGCCTGCAATAGAGCCCAGATTAATAATGTAGCCGCGATGATTTTTTACCATAGTTGGTAAAACTAAATTAGTTAAAGAAACCAAGCCTACCACATTAGTATCTATCATAGTTTGCCAGTCAGCAAAATCTGCCTTATAAGCTGGATCCAAGCCCTTAGCTAGACCAGCATTGTTTACTAAAACATCGATATTGTTACGTAATTCAGGACTTAAACTTGCCAAAGCTTGCTCTGTAGCCTGGCGGTCTTGTAAATCAAAAACTAGAGGGGTAAAGCTTTGCGGATAAGCTTGACTGAGCTCTTGCAGTTTTTCTAATCTGCGTCCAGTACCTATAACTTGATGTCCTTGAGCGAGCAGACGTAAAGCAATTGCCTTACCAAAACCTGCTGTTGCCCCTGTAACTAGAATTACCATAGTTAATTACTCCTTTAAGAGGGTTTATCTCTATCTATTGTAGCAGAAAAAAGGGGTTAAGGGACAATCCCTTAACCCGAAAAAAGTAAACTTTTTAATCTAAGTATTTACTGCCAAAGCTAGCTAAGAATTTACGGTAAGATTCTTGATCTGGAGCTTGAGGCGAACCTGGAGCTGTTTGCCAGTATTGAGCTTTAATCTTTTGCGCTTGCTCGAGGTCTTGAGCTGTATCTACACCCACAAAACCACGTCCTTGAATCATCATTAAAGCAATTTTATAGCCATGCTCTAAAACTTTTAATTGTTCAAGGGATTCAGCAGTTGCTAATGGTGTCATAGCTAAAGCTTTATACTCACGTACAAATTTAGCACGGTAAACATATACCCCAGCGTGTTTAATATATTTAATTTGTTCTTGGGCTACCGAACGTGGATAAGGAATTGGGTTACGCGAGAAGTAGAGAGCTAAACCATATTTATCCGTAACTACTTTAACGGCGTTAGGGGAAGTTACATCTTCAGGATGAGCTAATTGCCCAATAGTTGCCATTTTAATGCTCGGATTTTTTGTTTCAGCTTCAACAAAGTGAGCCACTAAATCATTTAAAATCTCTGGATTGAAAAATGGTTCATCCCCTTGCACATTAACAATAATTTCATCATCGCTAAGCTCAAGTTTATCTATAGCCTGAGCAATACGCTCGGTACCATTTTCTAAGCTCGAATCGGTTAAAACTACTTGGACACGATCGCCTAATTGATGTTGTGCCGTAAACTCATTTACTGCCTGCTCAATTAAATCTGAGTCAGTAGCAACTATTACATCTAAGCCAGTTTGTAATGCCGAGTAAACTACGGTATTGATTAGATTCCACTCATCAATTTTAGCTAGAGGTTTATTTGGTAAACGCGTTGAAGCTAAACGAGATGGAATAACTATGCGATAGTGATGTTGACTAGATTTTAAACGAAAAATACCATTTTCCACAAGATACACATGACTTTGATCAGCTGTGGCTACATGATGTTCATCTAAACGGTATAAAGGTTGTTTAGTAATCGGACATACTAAGCCTTCAAGAGGTTTTCTATTCATTAGTTGTCTACTCCGCTAGTATAAATGCTAATTAGGCGATTTTTGAGGCTTTCGAGCCATCTAGTGTGTTCAGCAAAATAACCTTCGCGCTCAATAAAGAAAGTTAGAGGCGGAAGATCAAGATATTGCAGTTTTATTGCATCCTTTTCGGTTACCATTAAAGGTATTTCACTTAGTTCAGGATGTTCGTTAAGGAGCTTGTCTATATCTTCTTGCTTAAATTCATAGTGATCAGGGAAGGCAAAAAGGTGTTCAACCGTAAAGCCCATATCGGTTAAGGTTTTTCTAAACCCTTCTGGGTAACCTATAGCACATAGAGCTGCTACTTTAGGGAACACTGCTTGCATACATTCAACCAACACATGTTCGGTAGAAATGAGCGAACGCGATTTAGCTAAAAGATATTTATAGGAAAGAACGCCAGGATCAAGTTGCTTATCGATAAACTCGAGAAACTCTTCTGAATTAGCAAAATGATTGGGTTGATCTGAAGTTAAGCTTTGTTGAACTTTTTCTAAAACCTTAGCTTGTTTTACGGTTACGCTAGTTGTTTCAGGATTAGTTTTAGCTTGTTTTACCAGATTTTTTAGTTGTTCTTTTACTTCTTGTTGTTTTGGTACCGAGGTAAAGAGCTCTTGGGCATCTCCAACAAAGTTGTCCATAATTGGATCATGAGTTGGATTAGGTACACTTTGGCTTGCCAGTTGGTCAATTTTTGCAACTAGAGCGCTCGTGTCTACTGCTTGTTCTTCTGAGGTTGCTTGTCCAGCCTCAGTTGTCGTTGCTTGGCTTGCCTCCACTGAGGTTGCTTGATGAGTTTGTGCACCATTTGCTTGGCTAGCTTGTTCAGCCTCTTTAACTTCATCTTCTTGCGCTTGAGCAAATTCATCCTTGTTATCGAGGTCTTGCGTCGCTTCTAGCTCTTGAGCATAGTTAACAAAAGGAGCGGGTTGATTATGCACCTCAACTCCGACCATTTTATTTAACTCATGCGCCAGTTTATGGCGTGCCTCAGTAAAAAAGTTTCCTTCTTTTTCCTCATCACTGGCTTTATCTGCCATTTTGTGAGCGATTTTATTAAGTTGCTCTTTAGATAAGAGGTGCACATGCTCTTCGATTTTAGAGAGTAAAAGTGGATCATCGGGATCTAGCTCAGCATCAGCGACTTTATTAATGCTTTTTGCTGTTTCGGCAGTAGTTTGTGCTGTAACTTGATTATAGCTATTAGGATTTATTTTCTCTTCACTTACTTTGCCTTCATTAGGAGCATAAGTAGGAGCTGAGTCCTTTTGTAAAGAATCAAAAGCTAGCACTTGATCCGGACGATTAAACTGAGCTGCTAAATAATCTTGGCGACTTTGATAAGTACAACCTTCATAACGGGTAGCTAGAGTACTAATGAACGCTGGATGACGTTTTAAATACTCTTGCCAAATAATTAGGTTTTGCGGTGACTTTTGTTGTAAAAAGTCATTCCAGTAAGAAAGGATTTGTTCAAGATTAAAAGCAGGCGAACGCGAAGTACTTATATCTTTTACGGCAAGAAAGCCCAGATAACGATAACTCATGGTATAGCTGCCAAATTTAGGATCACTGGAGTTATTTATCACAAAGTCTACTTTGCGTAAGCGTTTTACCTCTTCTCTTAATGGACCAGCAGGAATAAAGAGTTTATTCCCTAAGCCAAGCGGACCAATTACGGCAATTTCTAAATGACGCGGTAAACAATAGTGTTGTAAACCATCATCGGAAATAATAAAGTTACAGCCGAGTTCTTGAGCTTTTAAGGCCGCTTGAATACGTTGGCGTGCTACCACAAACTCAATATTATCTAGACCTTGACGTTGGCAATAGGCATATTGCATAGCTACTTCATCGCCTACGAGCCCAGGCTCATCGCTCGCTTGCACATGATGTACCCCTTTATAGTTACCGCCGTAACCTCGGCTAATAACCCCCACTTTAAATCCCATTACATGTAAATAACGAAAAAGAAAGCGTACCATTGGTGTTTTACCTGTACCACCAACGGTTAGATTACCTACAACTATCACAGGAATATTTAGCTTATGTGCCAAAGAATTGGGTTTGCTAAGCGAAGCTAAGTCCTTTTGATATTTGCGGTAAACAATTTTTTTATAAAGTAAACTTAGAGGCCAAAGAAGTGCTGCCAGAAAGCTGACTTTAGGTTTATACCAAAATTTCATAGAGGTTAAAATGATATAATAAAGATAAAAAGAAATTCTCTATATATTATACAAGGTTTATGACTTTACAAGCATACAATACTGCTCATGTACCCATGGAAATTCTTTATGCCGATGAGCATCTAGTGGTAGTTAACAAGCCTTATGGCTTGTTATCAGTTCCTGGGGTCGATGAGCGTTTACAAGATAGTGTGGTTACCCGTCTACAACAAAAGTATGAGTTTGTCGAGGCAGTCCACCGTTTAGATATGGCAACTTCGGGAATTCTTGTCCTTGCTGTATCTAAGCTTGCTGATTCCGAACTCAAAAAGCAATTTCGGGAACGTAAAACTAGTAAAGCCTATTATGCCATAGTAAGAGGTTTGGTTGCTAAAGAGCACCAGTATATTGAACGCCCTCTAGGTTGTGACTGGCCTCTACGTCCGCGTCAACGCATAGATTACACGGACACAGGTAAGTACTCTTTAACCGAGTGCACGGTTTTACAACGTGATCCTTATTTAAACTTAACTCTAGTAAAGCTAACGCCTCATACAGGTCGCTCCCATCAATTGCGCGTGCATATGCAAAGCTTAGGGCATGCCATTGTGGGGGATAAGTTTTACGATCAGTACTATAAGTCAGCTCCTTACTTTAGACTTTGCCTGCATGCAGGGCATTTAGGTTTTGCTCATCCGCAAACGGGGCAATGGTTAGAGTTTGAGTCTCCAGCTGATTTTAGCCAAGACTATTTAATTCCCGAATTTCAAGAGAACCCCGAGTAGATAATAAAACTTTTTCTTTATAAACACGTCTAATAAATAAAGGAGTTTTATTAATATACTTGAGTAAATAACTTAAGTATTAATTTACCTCTAGCTTTAACTTTGCTTTTTAATACTTATTAATTAGCAAGGTATAAAGCTATTTAAGCATTCTTGACTTTTTTATTTAACTATCTTAGGCACAAATGGGGCATTTACTTTATAATAAAAGATAATGCCTTAGGCTCTTTTTACTTAGTTTTACA
The DNA here is from genome assembly GCF_003585925.1 of Psittacicella melopsittaci. Classification (GTDB taxonomy): domain Bacteria; phylum Pseudomonadota; class Gammaproteobacteria; order Enterobacterales; family Psittacicellaceae; genus Psittacicella; species Psittacicella melopsittaci. The sequence continues at coordinate 37,454 of NZ_NRJH01000013.1, read as the reverse complement.
ACAAGACTAAGAAAAATAGTATAAATAATATAATTGCCCGAATATTATTATGGAATATCCATACTTAAATCAAAGTCTCCAGCTTAGTTTCGTGGGCTTTTCGCAAATAATTTCCTACTTAATTAATGCCCAAAAGCTTCTCGATACTAAGGAGCGTTATACGCGTCTTAATCCGCACCAAGACTTGAGTGAGTTGGCTTATGCACCACCTGATGCAGAAGCGCGTTCAACTTCAAAAGAGTTTGATTCTTTACTAGGTAAAGATCCTGCGGAAATAATAAATGTTGATGCTCTGCGCAAAAACTTTGCACAATACTTAGCAGACGCTTCAACCCCTATTCCTGTCTTAACTAATCCGGATTTATATCGTATTCAAGTTGTTGATTTACGAAAACTTCCGATGTTCCAACTTATTTTAACTACCCCAAAAATGGGGTTAAACCTGCTCAACAAAATTTTAGGGTTTGATAAATTTGACCGTAATGCGACCGTTCACCCTGCAGTTTTAAACTTACTTTCTTCAAGTGTACGCCAAGAACTTGAAGACTATTTAAGTAAACAAGTACCAAATGAACGCGCTAAAACTATTAGTGCCCTTGATGGTCTCTATCGTTTAACCCAACTTAACTTACAGCTCTTAGCTTATGGTCAAGCTGAGATCTATGAGCATGCGACCATTGTCGAGCCAACTGTAAGTTTAGCTACCGATTGGAAAATCAAAGTTGATGCGGCTATAACCTATGCTCGTAGTAAAGGTTTTAACTACGGCTTAATTAACATGGGTTATTTCCAACGTGATAGTCGTAGCTTTATGGAGCTAGATTATATTAAAAATAGTCTAGGTCTTAATGTTGAAGAGCAACTTATGTTCCACTTCAATGGGCGTCGTCTGGAAAAAGTAACCCCATTTGAGCAAAAAACTTTTGAGGCGTGGAACGAACAAAGCCAAAAAGATCCACAAAACTTTGGCTTAAACTTTATGTTTATGCACGGTCGTCTGGGTGAGACTAACCCGAAAGGACGAGGAGCAACTGGCTATATTCTTAATTTACGTTCTCTGCATGCTTTAGATCCAGAGTACACCCCAAGAAAATTCAATGACAGTGACTTTGCTGAACAAGCAGAGGCACAGGCACTTAATGTGCAAAAAGCAATTCAGTTTAGTCAACAAAATTCTAAAACTAAGGGAGAGATTTTCTCAGAAAATGACAGTTTTAATAGAGCATGGGCAAAATTAAAAACTCTATTAAGCTGGGATATGCTCCAAGCAATGTCGGCTTCGTTCCCGTTAATTGCTAAAGTTAATCCAAACATTATTGGTTTTAACCGACCAATTTTAAATTACTCCCAACAGATCTTTATTTACAATAAGCGTCCAGCTTTTTATGTAAGTTTTTACGAAGTTAAACAAAATAACTCACTCAAACGCTTTTTAGTTAATACCCCACAAAACATTAACTGGGTATTACGTCCTCTTACTACCTTACGTGACTTTAACTTAGAGTACCGTGATGATAACTTTGAGGACTCATATCGTCGTTTAGGACCTGAGGTACTAGAGTTAACTTTTAGTGTTAAAGAGCTTTTCAAGCGAGTGCTGGCAAATAATGTTTTAAAAGAAGATGATTACATCTTTATTACCAATACGCACCAACATTTACCAGCCGAAGCCTTTAATACCATTAATAACTTCTTAACGCGTGGGCAAGCAGAACGTGCTTTCCGTACGCCGTTAGATTATGAAGTTTTAAGTGAAGAACAAATTACTAAGGTTTCTTCGTTTGCTAATACGGCAGTAACGGCAACAGGCGAGCATACTAATCGTCTCAGTCGAAAAAACCGTCGTCAATTAGACCGCATGCAACATGGGCAAGATTTAAATGCCAAAATTGAAAAGGCTATTGAACAGCTTCATCAAAAAGACCGTGAAGCTGATAAAGTTCATGCGCATGTGGAAAGCCAAAGAGAAGAAATTAGTGTAAAAGACTACGAGCATAATGAAGAATTATCGCTTCTTGACCTGATTAAACAACAAGATGCCAAAGAAAAAGCACGTGATAAAAAACGTTTAGCGGCAACGGTTGATAATAGTATGGCTGAAACCGCCTACTTAGGACAGGTTCTCGAGCAACACGTAAAACCTGAGTCAATTAAACAGCACATTACGGGAATTGAATCTAATGTGCCATTAATTCTGGCTGACGGTTATACTAATAACTTCTTATTTAAATTAGTTAATAAATCTCGTATTCCTGCTTGGGATAGAAATAGAGTAAGCTATCCTCAAGTAGCAACGGCAAGCTTTTTCTCCCTGCCGAGTTTTGTAACTAAACCTTATGCTCTGACTGGCTTATATCCAAGTACTAAGGTTGTAATTCCTGGACAAGCGAGTGGTAAACCGCAAGCAACTTTAATTAAGTTACTGAACCAAACGAACCAGTTAACTTTACTTGAACGTGAGCAATTACAGCACTTTTTACGAGTGCAAAAAGAAAATAATCAGTCTCCTAGCATTCAGTTCGAAAAATTTGCCTTTGTTCCAGCCGACCTCTGGGAAGAGTTAAAAGCTTCGCAACATGAGGTAATTCGCACGGCATATCAAGCCAAACAAAATATGCAAGTGTTAACTGGCGAACTCGAAAAAGACAAGGTTTATAGCGAAGCTGATTTTGCTAGTATGCCAATGGAAAGATATGTGGAAATGGCTCAAGAACTGGGGATGAAACACTTTATTACTCCAGCTTCGGCTAAAGTAGAAAGTTATCTTTCCCATGTTTTTGAAACTACCAATCGCAAATATGGTCCGTTTCCATATCAACTGATTAAAGCTCCAAAAATTGATCAGGCAGAACTCGAACGCATTAAAGAAGAACGCCAAAAAGCTCTCGAACTGGGCTATCGTGTGGTAACTGTAGGACAACGTTTATACTATGCTGCTCCTGAAGTACTACCAGGTATACGTTTACTTTACCTCTTTGCTAAATACTATCATGTGGCGCCTTATCATGCTATCGAACACCAAAAAGTGGACGGGGCAATTATTGAAGAAGATATTCAATATGATTCTTTAAGTATTTGGTTAGATTACGCTAAACTTTATACTACGCCAATTAGCGAAAGAGTTAAACTCCTTAACCGTAACCTTTTAGCGCAAGAGTATCACTATGACACTACGCCTCGTGATTCTAATCGCTTACTCCAGTTCTTAACAGAGTCGGGCTTAACTGGTAATGAGTTAAACTTCATGGGCTATAACACCTTTAGTCCTTTAGCAGGTTTAACCCGTCCTTACCATGCTCAAATTCTGGTTCCGGTACAAACAGACCCAGTACCTGCGTTTGTAAGTAAAGTAACTGCCTTACAAAACCTAATTGAAGGTGAGTTAGATAGAGCTAACCAAGAGTTCCAATACTTATTGGCTTTACAACAAGCTATTGAACCTTGGAGTACGCGTTATAACTTCTTAGCTACAGGTTATCGTTATCCTGAAGTTAATTTAGCTCTGCACCAAGAGTACCTCAATCGCGTGCGTCCGCAACTAGATAAGGTAAACCAAGATCTCTTAATGCGAGTATTAGTTTACTATCAAGCTCATCAAGAGATTCGTGAGGATATAGTTATTCTTGACTCAGTGGCAGCTATTCCACAACAACGTACTCTAGATTTACAAATGGGGAACGAGAGTCTTGCCTTTAACAATATTCCGCAAACTTGGGTAATCAGTAAAGGACTTATCCGTCAAAGTGCGGCTATTTGGCAAGAGCCAGATTGGCATATCGGTAAAATTCTCCAACTTGTAGCTGCTAACCAACGCATAGCTTTCTTAGCTCAAAGTCCAGTACGCCAACTTCCGCTCGAACAGGTAGTGGAACAAGTACAAGTATTTAACCAACAATACCAAACTCCAAGCGTATCTGACTTACTTTCTTGGGCACATGAGCATAATTTTGGTATGCAAAGTATTTCGCAATTACCAATTACTCAAGATGATTATGTTGCAAAAATTGCTCTTACTTATCACAAAAAATCGAGTTATACTCCTGCAAAAGTATTACAAGCTGAAGCTTATCATTTAAATGTTAACGAAGTGGCTAATACTCCAGAGACAGGTGTGAGCATGCTGCCAAGCTTTTTCGAAGACAGTGATGAGGAAAGAAAGGGTTTAACTACAACCACTGGTTTCTTAGATACTGACTTTGGGAGAGATGAGGAGCATACTAGTTATCGTCAAGTAGAAACTACTTCTTACTATCGTGATGACCAAGAAGGCGAAGATCATCAAGCTAGCCAAAAACTTTTAGAAGAGGTGGTAGCACAACAACCACGTAAATCTAAAGGAGCTTGGTGGAAATTTGGTTTATTCTCCGATGATGACGACGAACAGGAAAAACTCCCAAGCAAAGAAACTAAAGGTAAAGGCAAAGAAGTTGCTCAGGTTAAAGAAGCAAAAGAAGTTAAAGCGGTGGAGTTTAAAGCTGTTGCCGTTAAAACTTTAAGCTTTGATGCTAATCCAAGTAAAGCTGGCTTTGAAGGTGACTTTGCTTCAGGATCTCCAGCTAAAGCTAAAGTTAAAAGCTTTGATCCAGTAGGAGGACAAGATGACTTTGGTGCAGGCAAAGCGAGTGGTAAAGCAACTATTGCTCAAGCCTTTGGTTTTACAGGTACAGGTAATCTGGGGGTAGCTCTAGTTAGTGCTTCGAAAGAAGAAATCATTAGTGGAGTAAAAGCTGCCTTTGGTGGACGTTCGTTAATTCGTCGTGCTCAACGCTACGTTGAACGTAAACTAGCCAATAACGAAGCCTTTATTTCTGGCAAACGCGGTAAAGGAGCAAATAAACTTACGGTTAACTTTGATCTTGGCGTTAAAATTAGTCCTTCGAGCGACTATGAAAATTACTTAAAACGCTTAGATCGAGATAATGCTCGTTTACGTGGAATGTCGATTAAAGAAATCGAACTCCAAGAGTTAAGAGAGTTAGATAATCTGGTTAAATCTTCGGTGTTTGCGGCTTACCCACGCCTCGAACAACAAGCTGCTGATGTAGGGATAATTACCAATAACCGTAATACTCCGCAAACTTTACAACAGCTTAAAGTTAAAGTACTTAACTTAGATACGCAATTTTACCGTTGGGAAGGTATGTTTAGTCAACTAAAAACCTCAATTGTAGCTTCGGTACAGCGTATTGAAGGGGTACGTGGCGATGAATTAAGTGAAAAGGTTATTGATGATAACTTTGCTCAAGACAAGTTCATCTTATTTAACCGCCGTCCAGCAACGCCAAGGGAAATAGGGGCTGCTCTAGCTCACCGTAAAGCGTTACTAAGTGCTCTTTATGATGAGTCAATCGACCAAAACGACTTTGTTCTTATTTGTGAAGATGACATAGTCTTTAGTCCAGATTGGCAAGTACGCTTAACGCGGATTTTACAGCAAGCAACTAATGAACCTATAGATGCTATTACTCTTTTACATCCAAAAATCTACTCAGATATGGTATATCCAATCGAGTTACATAATGCCAAAGTAATTAACTTATCTTCATGGCGTTATATCTCAACTCCAGATTTACCACAACTGGTAGAGTTCCCGTTATACCGTCCGATTTCTTCAGCATGTTACCTAGTGCGTAAAAGTGCTATTTGCCGTGCGGTACAACAAGGAGTATTAGATCAAGTAGGGGCACAAGCAAGTGACCTTGCTAACTTCTTAAATATTTGGCCAGATCGTATTCGTCTAGCAATTCCAACCTTAGCTCACAATAATAATAGTGTGAATACTATGGATTCTCTATTCCATGGTTACCAAAAAATGGGAGCTATTTACTGCTTTACGAATCGTAAAATCATTTGGAAATAATTTAAAAACCAGACGTGCATGCGTCTGGTTTTTTTGTCTTAAATTCAACTAAATAAAAAAAACTAAATAAAATAATACTAAATTCTTTAGCCTGAGTAAGGTAAAGAAAAAATATTTTCCCCAACTATTTTCAAGGTACAAAACCTAAGCACAAATTTTTTACTAAAGAGGAGTATAATATATAGCATAGTTAATGTAAAAAAAGGAAATGATACATGGCTCAATCTATGCTAATGTCTCCAGTTACAATTGGCAGACACACTTTTAAAAATCGCGTCTTCATGTCACCTATGTGCATGTACTCTAGTCAACCTGGAACAGGTTTATTAGACCAACGTCGCTTTGATCACTATGTAGCTCGAGCTGCAGGTGGGGTAGGAGCAATTGTGGTTGAGGCTACGAGCGTGCAACCTCAAGGGGGAATTACTAACCTTGATTTAGGTTTATGGAACGATGAACAAGCACGTGCTTTAGCAGGTTTAACAGCAGTAGTGCATAGTTATGATACAAAAATTGGAATTCAACTCGGGCACTCGGGACGCAAGGGCGTAAGTTGGGAAACAGTTTATGCTCCTTCGGCTGTGGGTAGATTCTCTGATAGTCCTGAATATAAAGATCCAGTGGCTTTAACTGCTGAGCAAGTAGAAAAATTTATTGCCGACTTTATTGCGGCTGCAAAACGAGCTGAAAGTGCAGGCTTTGATTTTATTGAAATTCATGGGGCACATGGCTATTTACTCAGTGAGTTTATTTCTCCTTTAACTAATCACCGTACAGATGAATTTGGTGGTAGTTTAGAAAAACGCTACGAAGTTTTTCGTCGCATTATTACGGGAATTAAAGCACAAACGGAATTAGATATTCATTTACGTATTTCTGCCAATGAAGTAGATCCAGCAGGTAATAGCCTTGATGATATTCAACAGGTTTTAACTTGGGCACATCGTGACGGAGTGGTTTTCTTTGATATTTCTTCGGGCGGAATTACCCCTACAGCACCAGAAATTTTCCCTGGTTACCAAGCTTTACATGCTGCTAAGTTTGCAGCTGCAGGTTTACCTGTAGGGGCTGTTGGTCTCTTAGATACGCCAGAATTAGCCGAGTATGTATTACGTGCAGGGCATGCGCAAGTAATTTATATAGGTCGTGGTTTAATTGCTAACCCTAACTGGGTACTTAATGCTGCTTATAAATTACATGATGCACCTAATGCTCCTTTACCAATTAATACCTACATCCGTGGTTTAAAATAAATATTTGCCTTCTTGTTTTTTAACAAGAAGGTATTTTTTTTGGGAAGAATTTGCATTTGCCTTAAAATTTGCCTTCAAGTGCATAAGATTATGCTTTTCCCTATACCAATTAGGGAAAAAAAGGAGTACAATGAAAGGTAAAAACTGGAGGTTTTTTTCTAGTAGCCTCTAGCAAAAGATTTTAGGGAAATTTCTTATGAAAATTATCGCCTTTACTGGGGCAGGAATCAGTAAACAATCTAATATTCCTACCTTTATGGAGCGTCCAGATATTCGCGATCGCTTACATCGCAGTTTTGCTCAACGTCATCCTGAGGAATATAACCAAACTATTGCCGAACTAAAAGCAGGCATGGCAAATGCCGAGCCTAATCCTGCTCACTATGCTTTAGCTCAATACAATATTCCTGTAATTACCATGAATATTGATGGTTTACATACTAAAGCTGGATCTAAAAAAGTACTTGAATTACATGGTGGCTTACCTGAAGATAATGAAATGGATCATGCAAGTACTCTGCATAATAAACCTGTGCTTTATGGTGATCCTGCACCTAATTATGAACGGGCTTTTGATTGGGTATCTAACTTAGATGCCAATGACATTTTTATTGTCGTAGGTTGCTCTTATCATACGGCTATAGCTAATGACTTACGTCATATAGCTCAACGTATGGGTTGTCGCATTTATGAAATTCAAGAAGATGCGGCTCATCAGCTTCCTGCTTTATTAGAAAGATTAATAGCAGAAAATCCAGACCTCACAAAATAACCTTGTGAGGTTTTTTTGTTAGATATGCTATAATATTATCCCCCAGTTAGGTTTATCTATTTTTTATATGAGTGATCTTAGTAAAGGGATTATTTTAGTTTGTATTTCCGTTTTAGCTAGTGCTTTAATGGCTTTGTTTTACAAGCTGATTCCCCCAGATATTTCAGTTTTTACCAAGCTCTTAGCTCGAGGTGTAGCTAGTGTAGTTATTGCCTATAGTTTAATTTATGCTTTACGACGTAAACTAAAAAGTAAAGAGCAAGATATGCTTCCAGCTTACTTTGCCCAACAAGGAAATGTAAAACTCATGCTCTTGCGTTGTTTAATGGGCTGTTTAGGGATTTTAAGTTACATTTACGTGGTAAATGAGTTAAGTCTTTCTGACGCGGATATGCTCACTAAACTAGCTACAGTATTTATTATTCTTATTGGTGCTTTTTTCTTAAAAGCAGATGCCATTAATAAAGTGCAAGTATTTGTAGTTTTTATTAGTTTGCTAGGAGCGGGATTAATTATCAAACCTAGCTTTGCTAATCCTCTGTTAGGCAGTTATTTCATTGGCATTTTACAAGCGATTTTTGCGGCAATTTCCTACTTATGCATCCGTTACCTCCTGACCAAGGTAGAACGCAAAGAACATCCTTTAACTATTGAAAGTTCATTGGCTTTATTTACGGTGCTTTTTGCTTTATATCCTGCCATAAGTCAGTTTTCAGGCTGGGAAGGTAAGGGGTTAGCTTACTTATATTTGGCTATAGCTACTTTATTTGCTTTAATCGCCCAGTATACTTTTTCTTTTGCCATGAAGTTTGCTCCCGCAGTAGAAGTAAATGTTTATCAATACTTATCTTTACTCTGGTCAAGTTTATTTGGCTGGCTGTTCTTTGCTTTTATTCCTGACTTTTTCTCGCTTTTAGGTTATTTGCTTATTCTTGCGGGAGGCTTAGTGCTTTATGTCTATAATCTCCGCTTGTATCGCCAAAACAAAAAGAAAGCTCAACTAAAGCAAAGCTAAAGATCAATTAAAGCAAGCAGATGCAAAAATAATGCTAAGCAAGGTAATGTAAAAGTATTGCTAGACAAGGCAATGCCAAAACAATACTAAAACAAGTCATTGTAATGCCAAAGCAAGGCAAACAAAATAAAAAAATGGAAGCTCAAATGGCTTCCTTTTTTTATTATTGGGCTAGAGATATTAACAATAAAAATAATTAACCAACCAAAGATTTATTAAAATAATTAACCAACCTTAATCGAGTTAAAGTAAAGCTAAAACTTACACAAATTGTATGCCTATTAGCTTGAGTTATTTTTGCAAAAAATGTACTTTTAGGCACGTCGATTACTCTAAATTTTGTAATAGTGAAATCAGGTAAAAGTTAACGAATCTCTCGAGCTTGGAAATAAGTTGAAGCTTAAATTTAGCTCCAAGCAAAAGTGATTTTTTAACTCCAAAAACAGATCAAGTCATTTCTAAATGCAAATGGCTCTTATCTAGATTTATTTGCTTCTCGTGCTATAATACGCTAATTATTTTTTTGAACAACACTATAAACAACAGAAAAAAATATTATGAGCGATTTAAGTAAAGGCATTCTCTTAGTTTGTATATCTGTTTTAGCAAATGCGTTAATGTCTCTGTTTTACAAACTAATTCCAGCCGATGTATCTATTTATGAAAAACTTTTAACTCGTGGAGCAGCGAGTGTAATTATTGCTTACAGTTTTATTTACGCTATGCGTCGTAAAGCTAAGACCTCAAATAATCCTGGGCAAATTATTCCTGCTTACTTTTCCCAAAAAGGTAACTTTGCTTTAATGCTAGTAAGGGCAGTAAGTGGAAGCCTAGCAATTTTAACTTACATTTATATAGTTGATGCCTTAAGCCTCTCAGATGCGGATATGTTAAATAAACTAGCTGCCGTATTTATCATTATCATTGGGGCTTTTTGGTTAAAATCAGATTCAATTAATCTAGTACAAGTATTAGTGGTAATTATTAGCTTAGTGGGTGCGGCCTTTATTATTAAACCGAGCTTTGATAATCCTCTCTTAGGTAGTTACTTAATTGGTATTTTACAAGCAATTCTTGCAGCTATTGCTTATTTAGCCGTGCGTTATCTTTTAGCTACCGCAAAAAATAAAGAACACCCTATTTCAGTAGAAAGTTCTTATGCTTTAGTAACTCTCCTGATTTCGGTAATTCCAGCCGTGTATTACTTTACGGGGTGGGAAGGTAAAGCCCTAGCTTATACTTACTTAGCTTTAGCTACGGCATTTGCGGTAGTAGCACAATATACTTTCTCCTATGCCATGAAATTTGCTCCAGCAGTTGAAGTAAATGTATATCAATACCTCTCTTTACTCTGGACAAGTCTTTTTGGTTGGATTTTCTTTGCCTTTATCCCAGATTTCTATACAGTTCTCGGATATGTGCTAATTATCTTTGGTGGAGTAATGCTATATGTCTACAATCTCCGTCAATATCGTCAAGCTAAGGCAAAACTTAATTAAAAATCAAGCAAAAAACAAAAATTTTCTTATAATAGGGAAGCACCTTTGTTATGTTTAACTGAGGGCTTTCCTTTTTTTATAATGACAAAATAATTTAACTTTTATTCGTTTATGACCTCATTAACAAAAGGGATACTTTTAGTTTGCTTTTCTGTTTTTTCAGGAGCCTTAATGGCACTGTTTTATAAACTGACATATGCAGACTTAACAATTTATGATCGAACTCTGGCTCGAGGTTTATTAAGCCTTGCCGTTTGTCTTATTGTAATCACCATTTTACGGAAAAAGAATAAAGCTAATCCACCTGCCTACTTTGCTAAACGAGGCAATGAATTTATGATGTTTGTGCGTTGTAGCATGGGCTTTATTGGCGTCCTTTCTTACGTTTACTGTGTGGATACTTTAAGCTTGGCAGATGCTGATATGATGACCAAGCTAACGGCAATATTTATTATTCCTTTTGGGGCTTTGTTCTTTAAACAAGACAAAATCAATAAAGTACAAGTTCTGGTAGTATTTATTAGCATTATAGGTGCTATATTTATTATTAAGCCAAGTTTTAATAATCCCTTACTTTTTAGTTATGCAATTGGGATCCTTTGTGCGGTAACTGCAGCTCTAGCAGCTTTAGCTATTCGTTGTTTAGTTGCCCTAGCTCCTAATCCTGAAAACCCAATTACTGTAGAAAGCTCTTTAGCTTTATTCATGGTAGTAGCTTGTCTCTATCCTAGTATTCGAGACTTTCAGGGCTTTAATAGTGATCCCCATGTTTATCTTTTTCTCTTTCTTTCTAGTGCTTTTGGGGTAATAGCCCAATACACTTTTTCATTTGCTTTTAAATATGCCCCAGCGGTTGAAGTTAATGTTTACCAATATTCATCGCTCCTCTGGAGTAGTTTATTTGGTTTTATTTTCTTTAGCTTTGTTCCTGATTGGAGGTCTATTTTAGGATACTTTTGCATTGTTGGAGGTGGAATTATCCTCTATCTTTACAACTTATCCCAAAGCAGAAAAAATACTCGTCCTCTGTCTTAATAAGTCCAGAGGACTTTTTTTTGCCGACAAAATCTAACTTAATAGAGAAAAACTAGTTCTGTTATATGCTTGAGATAAAATAAAAGCCTCCGAATTTTGAGTTCAGAGGCTTTTTTGCTTTTTGCATTTGCATTATGCTTTTTACAACTACATTATGCATTTGGCATTTTATATTTTTTAGCTATACAGGAAACTTATCTAAGCTCTCTAAGAGGTTATCTATTGCCTTTTTCGGCAGACCTATATCCTTTAAAATAGCACGCGGATCAGGGCTTTGACGCAACTGCTTAATAATTTCCCCAGTACTGCCATAATGGCTATAGAGTTTATTGAGGCTAGTTGCCCCCAGACCTGGAATTTGGGCTAGCATTTGCTTGCCTGTAACTAACTCAGAGTCACGTTTTTCTGTACGTTTACGGTTGGCATAATTATGAGCTGCATCACGTAGTTTTAAGATAGTATAAAGTTCAGGACTTTGAGGGGGGATAGCAATCTCACTCCCATTTACTCCATCTAAAAACTTTTCTGCGGTATAGCGACGGTTTTCTTGTTTGGTTACGCCAATAGTTTTAGTGATATAAACAAACTCCACAAAAGTTTGGCTCATAATCAGGAGATCACGAATATCTTTAACCGTTAAATGTGCAGGAATTTGCTCTAAAAAAGAAAACTCAAAAGCAAAGTGCTCTTCACTATCCCAAGCTAGATCAGCAAAGTTGTAAATATCTTGGCTAACTTTTTCTTGGCGTTGTTGTTTTTCTTTATGTACCAAATAGAGCATACTCAAATAGTTAGGAGCTTTACTATTTGGGGCTAAAGCGTAAATTCTTACAAGTTCTTCACAACTGACAAAAGCAGTGTTATTTTGGCTATAAGCTAGGGTTGGTGCCAAGAGTTTGTTGTAAATAAACTCGGCAGTAGTTAAAGCAAAAACATTTGAGTTTACCCCATTAAAGAGCTGGTAGTTTTTATTTGCCAAATGGCTAATAATATTTTCCCCACGAAAAACTAAAGTAGTATAGGCTTCAATGGCTTTTTGGCGTGCAACTATAGGTAAAAGAGCTCCATTGGCAGATTTAACTTGATTAGCTCCCCCGTCAATGAGAATAATTGCAGGCATTTGCTCAACTTGGGTAATACTGTGATAACGCTTGCTTACCGCTTGTTCCATAGCGGCATAGTCATCGCCTGGGGTAATATCTTCGATATTAAAGTGACGATAATCGGCAGCAAGAACTCCGTTTTTATCAGCAGCTACGCACGAACCCTTAGTAAACATCCCCCGATCATGGGAAATATCAAAGCAGTGCATTTTATTCATAATGCCATTGAGGGCAAAAAGGTCAGAAAGATTATTCCAACTACTGCTAGTAATAGTATCATCGCCAATAAAATTGAACTTCGTATAATCAAAATCTGACTTAGCCTGAGCTATAGACAAAGTATGATTAAAACTCAAACGACTTAGTTCGAGATATTTTACATGGGGGTAGAGGTTAACTATTGCCTCTCCCTCAAAAATTTTATCTAAATTTTCTTCTACTTGCTCAAAGTTAGCATTGAGCATTTGCATTTGATATTGCTCAAAAGCCTCGCTGAGAAAAACTTGCGGAGAGACAAGTTTTAAGGTGCTTTGATATTCTTTTTCCCAGACTTTGGCAGGATAGGCTTGGCTTAGAGTAAAAGTACTTTGATAGTAAGGCAAAGGGCTATAAAGAATATGTTGTGCCTGCTCTTCGAGTTGGCGTTGCATATTTTTACTGAGTTGAGCCAAAAATCTTTTGCTTTGGTTAATTAGTTTGTGCCCAGGAAGATTTTGGTTTTGCTTCGCACTTGGTTTTTCTTGTTCAATTGCCTCAAAGTCAGCAAACTCTTGACGTTCGAGATCGTCTAGATCTACTTGCTCTGCAAAATCAAAAACATTCCAACTTTGTTGGCTCGCTTGATATTGGGCTAGAGGATCATCGCTATCACTATCGCTTACACTCACTTCATTATCGTTTGTTGTAGCACTTGCTAGCTCTGCCTTTTGGGCACAACGGTCTTGCAAAAACACTTGGCTCATTTGCTCGAGAGCTTGAAGTTGTTGGGCAAGCAAAGTAGCTTTAACAGGATTTTGATAAAGAACTTCGAGAACTAATTGGGCTAAGAGTTTATTTTCGTTTTTAGCGACAAAAATATGCGGTAGCAGTTGATTAAAAAACTCTATCTCACTGCTTAAAAAGTGGTTAAGTTGCTTATTTGACATAGCTTTTACTTAGGTAAAATTAAGTTAACTCTTTGCTCAAGAGCACATTTAGCATTGTATTCGGCAAGTTTTATTAAACTTTGGTATTTACATCTTGCTCCTAGCAACACGTTATAACCAAACACTTGGGATAGTTCTTTGGAAATATCTTTAGCTTGACTAGGAGATAAGCCCGAGTTATGCACTATAACTTTGCGAGGACGATGATTGAGTATTTCAGTATTGGTCGGTAAATATTCGTGTTGACGAACTATTTGGTAATAGGGAACTAAAAAGCCTGTATAGAGCTGGGCATTACTTAATTCACTGGCACGCAATTGAGCTTGTTTAACATTTTTAGTTTGCTCAGGGCAAGCTAAAAGCAGATTACGCACATCTATTACCAGACCGTGACAAACCTCAACTACACTCATGCAAGTGCCCAGAGCGTCGCGATAGAGCACAACCAATTCAAAATTATCACTAAAGTCTAAAGTATCAAGAATTGAGCGCGTGGCAATATTGGCTTTGGTTACAGGCATTTGCTCGGCAACTTGTTTAAACAGAGCCTTACCAGCAGCTCCTTTATTTAGAAAAATTTCCTTAATCGGTTGCCAGTAGGCTTTATAGTCAAGAGGTTTAGTATAGACACAATGTCCTTTACATAAACCAAAGTCATATTTGTCGCATGGGTGTTGGTATTTTTGGTGGCGACGAAAAATAGTTGGCGAACAACTTGGAATTTTAAAGGTTTTTTGAAACTCATTAATAATTTGTGCCCAAGCTCGCGTATTGGTAAAAGGTCCAATAAAATCTATAGGTCTTTTTAAGTGACGACTTAAAGTGATAATATCACGACGATAAGCTCCCATAGGGTAAAGGCTCTGATAGGGTTCGTCGGGAGTTAAATATAAATACTTCGAGCTTTCTGGGCTCGTTTTATTGTAGTAGGGTAAGTAAAATTTTAAGTAAATATTGTATTCGAGTTCGTGTGCTTGAAGGTCTTGCAGCACAAAAACCGTTTGCATATTGGCTATTTGTGGTTCCATTTCAGGTCGGTGGGAACTTCCTTTAAAATAGCTTGCAAAACGTTTGGGAAGTTGTTTGGCTTTACCTACATAAATAACATGTCCGTCCTTGCGGAGCATGCGATATACCCCAGGCACTTGCGGCGTAGCAGCACAGAATTTTTCGGCATTAAAGGGAATGTCTTGATTCATGAGCCAACGCACTTGATGCTCGGAGTCGGTAAAATCAACTAGAGTTAGAGTTGCCATAAGGTTATTGTGAACGTGAAAAGAGCAAACTTGAGGTTTGCTCTTTTTTTAATTTAGTTTGAAGTTGGAGCTTTAAGTTGCTCTGGAGCTGACTCTGCACTAGCAGGCTCTTGGTCAGAGCTTACTGGCTCCGAATCTGAGCTTACAGGCTCTGAATCTGAGCTTGCTTGTTCTCCTTGGGTTAAAGTAGCGGCTTCTAGGTCTCCAGCCAGAAGGGCTAGAGTTGCTTGAGCTGCTAATTTATCTGAGTCTTTTTGTAAACGTAAGTGCTCGAAAAAGTACACTTGACGAATATTTAAGTTGTAGTTTACGTCCAGAAGAGGTTTAAGTTGGCTAACAATATTAGCTGCCGTTAAATCATCTTGAATTAACTCTTTAGCAAATTCTTGTCCCATAATTACATTAGCTAGAGCCACATATGGAGTTTTGATGAGGCGTTTAGCTAAGAAGAAGTTTAAGCCACTTAAACGATAGCCTACGAGCATTGGCGTATGACATAAAAGGGTATCAAGAGTTGCTGTTCCAGAAGAAACTAAAGCAAAAACTGCACTTTGCAGCACTTGATGAGCATGGCCATCAATAAATTTTAAGTTTAGATCCTTATAGTCGGCAGCTACAGCTATAAGTTGGTCTTTTAGTTTAGCTTTGGCTACAGGAACTAAGAGTTCTACTTGCTCTGGTAAAAGTTTTTCTTGAATTGCTTTACGAATACCACTTAAGTACCAAGGGAAAATTAAATCAATTTCCGCACTGCGTGAACCAGGTAAAATTGCTACTTTAACTTGGTTTACTTCAAGTTCAACTTGAGCTTGCAGTTTTGCTAAGGCTTGTTGAGCCGAAGGTAAGTTATTAACAAAAGCTTGTAGTCTTTGAGAATTAACAATAAAGTCAGGAGTAGCTAGCGTTGGTTCTTTAACTTCAACTTCTACAGTTGCTTTCTCAACTTCTGCAGTTGCTTTCTCAACTTTTTTGCTCACAGATTCAACTTTTTTAGCTTGGGCTTTTAAGTTATCTACTTGCTCTGGAGTGAGGCTTAAATAGTATTTGCCATCAACGCCCAGCACTAGGTCTTTAAAGCCTAGAGCAAGATTTTGGCTTCCCGCACTTAAAGTAAGTTCAGCTTTTGTTGCTGGTGTTGGTTCTTCAGGCTGAGTTGAAGTTTGGCTTGCTGAAGTTTGCTCTTCTTGGCTTGCTTGCGTAGACTTTTCAGGTTGAGCTGCTAGAGTTGCCTCTTCTGGTTTAGCTTGCTCTTGGTTTTCATTTGCTGTTTGAGCTTGTTCTTCTAAATCTGCAACAATTTTACTGCCACTGAGAGCATCACGCGGTTGATTTTGTAAAGCAATAAACTCACTGTCACTTAGAGGTTCTTGGCTTGCTTCCATTAAGCGTTTAGCTTGTGATACCCACACTTGCCCATTGCTTAAAGTATTTAAGCGTTGCTGAGCGGTGTTAATTAAAAGTTCTTGATAAGCTTGGGCATCCAGTTGTAAACTCGCCCCCAGAGTATTTGCAAGACGGTGTCCAACAAAGGCTGCTGGTTGCTGATGTTGATCGTAAAAGTCTTTTTCAAATGGTAATAAGCAAAGGACAAGATCACATGCTTTTTTAATGGTTTCAATACGACCTTGACGCCATGCCCAAACTGAAGGACTTACATAATGGATAGTTTTAATGCCCAGACTTTCTTTGGCATAGGTTTCAAGACGTAAATTAAAGTCAGGGTTATCTATACCTATATATAACTGCGCCCCGGATTCTTTAAGGCGAGCTTTAGTGCGACTAATTACGCGGAGAATTTTAGGTAAACTTAAAACTACATCTACGACCCCAAAGTAGGAAAGTTCACTAATGTCGTACCAAGTATCGACACCTTGAGCTCGCATAAGATCCCCACCTATACCAACAAACTGGAGGTCAGGGCGATAAGTTTTAAGTTGTGCGACTAAGCCAGCACCTAATTGATCACCGCTTACTTCACCTGCTACAAGGCAGATTTTTGTATTTAAGGGGATGTTATTTAATAAATCTTTCATGTTTAACCTAAGGAGATAAGTACTAGTTTTATTATATCAAAGATAACTTTGCTACAGAGAAAAAAGGCACTTATCCCTAAGAATATTTTTTCATTTTATAGTATACTAATTTAGTTAGTATTTTATGTTTATGAACATAAAAATAAGATTAAGAACTACTACTTTCTTTAAATTCATACCAATGCTTTTAGGCATTGTTGGAGTACTATGAAAAATGTTTTAACAATTCAGTCTCATGTAGTTTATGGGTATGCTGGAAATAAAGCAGCTACTTTACCCATGCAACTGTGTGGGGTAGATGTATGGCCATTAAATACCGTACAATTTTCTTCATCAACTCGTTATCCTAAATTTGCAGGTCCAGTAACGACTAATGAAGATTTAATTAAAATTGTAAAAACTTTAGCGGATCCAGAAGTTAACTTCTTACACAAAGTTGACGCTGTACTTTCTGGTTATTTAGGTTCGGCTGAACAAGTAGATGCAATTCTTGAAATTGTAGACACAGTTAGAGAACAAAATCCAGATGCAGTATACTTACTAGATCCAGTAATGGGTAAAGCAGGAAAAGGTTGTATTGTTGCTCCTGGTGTAGCCCAAGCAATTCGTGATAAAGCCGTTTCTCGTGCGAATATTACTTGCCCTAATCTTGAAGAGTTACAAATTCTCCATGGCAGCGAATTAAATTCGTTTGCTGATGCAGTAAATGCAACTATTCAACTGGCTAAAAAAGGTCCTTCTATTGTAATGGTAAAACACCTACATCGTTGTGCTTTAGCTCAACCATATGAGTTCGAAAGCATTTTATATGATGACAATACAGGTAAACTTTACCACTTAACGCGTCCACTTGTGGATTTACCACGTGATCCGGTAGGAGCAGGGGACATGTTAACAGGGGTGCTTTTAGCTTGTTTACTAACAGGTAAAACAGCTTTAGAAGCTTTTGAGCATGCCCAAAATGCTGTATACCTAGTAGTTAAAGCTGCTAAAGATGCAGGAGAGCTAGAGCTTCAACCTGTAACTGTACGTCGTGAGATTATGGATCCACCATTAACTTACCGTGCTGTGGAATTAAATCCAGCTGACTTTGTGGCAAAACACAAAGCTCTATAAGAAAAAAAGTCCGAGAGCAAGCCTCTCGGGCTTTTTTCTTGGTCGGACAAGCACTAAATGTAGTAAAATAGTCACACCTATATGGAAAAGTTAGATCAATTATGACAACGAAACATCTA
The DNA here is from genome assembly GCF_003585925.1 of Psittacicella melopsittaci. GTDB lineage: Bacteria > Pseudomonadota > Gammaproteobacteria > Enterobacterales > Psittacicellaceae > Psittacicella > Psittacicella melopsittaci. The sequence continues at coordinate 19,248 of NZ_NRJH01000013.1, read as the reverse complement.
TTTTTACTTCCTAGTGCCACAGCTGCTAACTTAGCTGCTTTGGTAATCAAAGAAAAAAATCTCAATTTAGATCAAGTATATGTGCTCTATACGGCACAAGCTTATAATGCCGTTTATAGTTTAGGCTTAGAGCCAAGCCATACTTTGGCAATAGATAAAGAAGTAGCTCAATTTTCGAGCTTATTAAATGATTTTAATATTGCTGTGTACTTTGCTTTAGGACAAAGTTACTATCAGTTAATTGCTAACTTTCTTGGTCAAACTGAAGTTAGTTACGCAAATATTAATGCTCAGAGTTTAACCTTACCTGAGTTTGAAGTATATATTCCTTATTTAGATAGCATTGAAGCTCAGTTTTTAGCTGATCACCCACAATGTTCGAGTTTAAATATTCTCGAAGCAGATGTAAGCTCTTACCTTGGCGATAAAGTGCCGCTAGGGGCAAGCTTAACTAGCCAATTTGCTGAGTTCTATCAAGACTATCCTGAAGCAACTTATTATCATACGGGCATTCCGCCGTATATAGTTTGTCGCAGTACGGATTTAAAAGTATTATTTAATGCCCAAATCGGCACAAAAGTAAATCCAGTGCATTTTTATCGCACTAACCTAGCTCCTTTTTACTGGGTAGGACAACCTGAGTATCAAGGAAGGGCAACGCAGATTACTACTTTTACTTATGAGCAAGTAGCTCAACTGCCACAAAGTCGTGAACTTTTTCAAAGTCTCATGCAGTTTAATCAAGAGATGCGAGCGGACAAAATTGTTCGTCCTAATGAGTTAAAAGCCAATCTCTGGCTCATAGACGCTTTAACTTTACAGCTCCTTACTCCTGAGCATTATGCCGACTACTTAGTTAAAGTAGCAGAAAAGTTTTCTTACTTACCTTTCAAAAAAGTATTAGTGCACGTAGATGCACGCGCAAGTCAAACTCAAGTTGAGCAAATTAGTCTAGCTTTACAAACCTATGGCGTTGAAGGGGTATTTTTACAAACGCCAGAGTTTTATTTTCCGCTCTTTGCCAGCTTACCACCGCATAGTTTAATTGTGCATGGTTTATTTGCTCCTGAACTTTGTTATGCGGTAGTAGGACGACAAAATTTTGTTTGTGATTTAGTTTTAGCTTTAAACTATCCTGAAGTGCTCGAGTTTTGTCAGCAAGCTGGGGTTAATTACCAAAATCTCATTTTCTCGCTCCAAAACTCGCTGGGCATAGATTTTAAAGATGCAGATTTTGCCTATAAAAGTGCGCAAATAGGTAGAGAACGCCTCGATAAATACCTCTGGGGTCAACTGGTTGACCAAAGCTTTGTTGATTTTGAGCAAGAAATTCAGAATTTAGTTTTACAACTCAAAGAGCAAGATCAGGAAATAGTTATTCCTTCGCTTTTTGATTTAAGTAAAAAAGATGCCCTCGACTTAGCTCTGCTAAGTCAAGCTCTCCTTGCTCAAGAGTCTAAAGATAAGGATTCTGAGTCCGAAGAAGCTACGCAACCGCAAGTAGATTTAGCTTTAGCTACCGTAAATCCAATTTATTTGGATGCTAATGAACGTCAAGTTAATGCTAAGGCTCTTAAGCTAGTTAAAGAAAGAGCAGTCGAAGGCTCGGCTTCTGATTTAAATGTTCTAGCTCAAGCTCGAAGCATGGTAGGCATGGCTAAACGTAAACAGCAAGCTTACGATACTCTTGTAAGACGACAAAAGCTCAAGCCAAGTGTGGAAAGTGAGTATTCGGTAGCTCATGTAGTAGCTCAAGCTCGTCTCGAGCAAGAGCAACAAGAGCAAGAACAAGTGAGTCAAAATCCTTTTGCTTATCCTGTAAACGAACACGCTAATAAAATTGCCTTCAATCTTGCTTTTTTACAAAAGTTTATTAGCTATCAACAAGGGGTTGTAGATTCTTGGCAAACTCTTACCCAAGTGCAGGCACCTGAGCAAACAGATCTAGCTATAGTTCCAGGCTTTAGTCCTTTAGGGCAAGATAAAACGCAAGCCCATAATACCTATAGCTTGCTTGATTTTATTTATACCCGTTTGGATATTGCTGCACATCAGCCAAGTCAAATTGCGGTAGTGACAAACCAAAAAGCATTTAATAAACTCCAAGTTTGGTTTAGCCATCTTGGGCATAACAATAATGACTTTTTAATTCTCACTACTAAACCTGAGCTATTTATTGTTGATCAGTATTTTGCCGGACGTTATATAGATATTCGCAACTATATTAGCGAACTCGAAGCTAAGCCATATTTTAATATTTATGATGTGGTAAATGTAGGCTATAAATTACAAGCTCGTATTCAGAGCCAATTAGGTTTTGGCGTAAGTAATTTATATGTTCCACAGTTTAATAACTCCTTACTCTTTACCCTGATTATGAACTCCCAGCTAATTACGCTCAATGTTTTAGCCCACGATGGGGTGAACTTAGAGTTTGCTGATCTAGGCTTAGGTTCTTTACATCAGCTAATTAAGCAATATCGTACTAAGTTTGGCTATAGCTTGCCAAGCAATCGCTTAGTTGAACAGGTACATGGCATAGATAATATAGTATTTGATGTAAAAGATGATCCTGAAGAAATCAATCGTTATAATTCTTATCGTATCCGTGGCACCAGATATCGCTTAGCCTAAACAAAATAAAACCGAGAGACTAACTCTCGGTTTTAAATTTATGTCCATATTTTAAACTAAAGAGCCAAGCTCCTAGACAACAGCAAATAATTAAACAGGCATTAAGAGCCAGTAAGGTTGCTCCCGCATGGCGAGGAAGGCTAGCTACCAGACCTATAATTAGTCCTGGGACAACCAGACGCACAAAAGTAAGAAGCGAAAGAGCTGTGCCAGTCATTTGCGGAAAGTACATTAAATAGGTAACGGTCATATTGCCAATTTGAAAGCCATTGAGGGTCATGTTTAAACCTAAAACAATAATAATACTTAAGACCGAGAGCCACTGCGGTTGCAAAACTAAAGTAAAGTTAGCGAGGGTAAATAGTGCTTGAATACTTGTTGCCCATAACCAAACTTTAATTGGCGAATAGCCACGCTTCATAACAAATTTATTGAGCTGTATACCCACAATTTGTAAGAGCACTAACGCAAAAGTATAGTAACCAAAAACTTGCGGAGCAACATTATAGTCTTCAAGGTAAATAGCTGGTAAAAGCGTAGGAAAACCAAATACCGCACAGGTTAAAAGGGTACTATTAATAATTAAAAGTACTGCCGGACGTGTGCGGAGAATTTGCCCAAAGTTAGATAGAATTCGTTTGGGATTAATGGCTTGCACATTTTTGGGATCAAGGGTTTCTGGAACAAAGAAGACTACAATTACTATAGCTAAGGCTAAAACCAGACAAACACTGTAAAAAATCCACTGCCAACCCCACCAGATAAAAATATAACCGCCAATTAATGGACTTAAGGCAGGTCCAAAAAGAAATAGAGTAATAAGCCAAGCATTGAGGATAATAAAACGACGCGGACTAAAAGCGTCCTTAATCATTACCTCAGGAGTGCTGCTTAAGCCCCCAAAAATTATCCCCTGACAAATGCGTATAGCTATGAGCCAGTTATAGCTAGGAGCATTAATCATGGCAAGGTTTACCAGAATGCCCAGAATACTACAAGCAACTAATGCACTTTTGCGCCCATATCTATCTATAATTGGACCAAAGATTAACACTCCTATCCCCATCCCTATTAGGTTATAGGAAATGATTTTTTGCATTTGCGTAATATTTGTCTCAAAGTCCTGTGCCATGCTTTGCAGGGTAGGAGAAAAGGCATCATTAACAAATGCCGACATTATAGTTAAGAGGGCAAGGAGAGGAATTAAAATTGCTAAAGGCGGGAGTTTATCTTTTAATTGCTCTTGCCAAGGAGTAGTTTGTTCAAAAGAAGACATAATAAAAACAAAGATAAAACTCTTTAACCGAGGTTAAAGAGTTTTATTATTAACGAACGATAAATACTAAAGTAATACGTTGTACTTGATTAAGTAATTCTTGCGGTGGAGCCGTAACTCTACCTGTATTAACTATTGCTTGTACGCCTAATGCACAAACGTTAGCTTGACCACGACTTGAGTTTTGGTAAGGAGTTAAAGTACCGTCAGCGGCAATATTAACATCTACGGCACATTGACGTCCAGTAAAAGCAGGATTATAGCTAAAGTTATTATTTACTTCACTTTGAATCCTTGCTTTATATCGCTCAAAGTCGGAAGCAGAACTATTATTATTTCTTGAGCCATCCCCACCGCCGTCACCGATAATATCGGCAAAGGCATCGTTGAATTGGCTTTGTCTTGCTGCCTCGGCTTTAGCTTTGGCTTCAGCTTGGGCTTTCGCTCGGGCTTGGGCTTGAGCTTTAGCTTGAGCCTCTGCTTTAGCTTTGGCATCTGCTTCAGCTTTAGCTTTAGCTTGAGCCTCTGCTTTGGCTTGAGCCTCGGCTTTGGCTTTAGCTTCTGCCTCAGCTTTGGCTTTAGCTTCTGCCTCGGCTTTAGCTTTAGCTTCTGCCTCGTCTTTAGCTTTAGCTTCTGCCTCGGCTTTAGCTTTAGCTTCTGCCTCGGCTTTAGCTTTGGCTTCTGCCTCGGATTTGGCTTTAGCTTCTGCCTCTGCCTTAGCTCTTGCTTCTGCCTCAGCTCTAGCTTTGGCTTCGGCTTCAGCTCTTGCTTTTGCCTCAGCTTCAGCTCTAGCTTGCGCATTGCGTTGGGCAATCAGTTGACGGGCATCTGCCACATCACCTGTATCTAAAGAAATTTTAATGGGTTGTGAGGTAACAGCACTATTTCCTTCTTTAAGCTTGGTATCCCCGATCATTCCTGAGGCGTCATTGATACGGCTATCTCCGCCCCAGGTGATAAGAGTAAGAAGGACACTAGCATGCAAGAGCACGGCTATTACCACTTGCCACCATATACCTTTATTCATATGTGTAATTAGTTTTCTGGGTTAGTAATTAAACCAACGTCTACAATACCGTAAGCCTTGAGAATGGTGAGGGCTTTAACTACATTATCATAAACTGCCCCTTTATCTGCTGCTACTTGAACAATCAGATTTTTTAGATCCTTGCCTTCGAGAGTAGAATTTAATCTCGTTTGTAGGTTGTTTTGGTCAAGGGCAGTGAATTTTTCATTATTAAAGAGTAAGGTATAGCTGTCATCGCCATGTACCTCAATCACCACTATATCTTTTTCAGCAGTTTGCGTTGTAGCTTTGGCAACACTCGAGTTAGGTACGGTAACGTCAATAGAATTATTAACCGCTGGAGCTGCAATCATAAAGATTAACAGCAGGGTTAAAAGAACGTCGAGGAAAGGAATCATATTGATTTCTGTTTTACGTCCTGGACGTAAGCCATTGCGTCGTCTATAATTTGCCATTTTGTTACTCTTTAGGTTCTTGAGATTGTTGACGTAAACGACGGTGAACGTCTTCTTGAATTACGCCTGTAAATGTATCTTGGAAGTTGTAGTAATTAGTTTCGTTAAAGTTAACGCGACGGTTAAAAATGTTATAGAACACTAGAGCTGGAATAGCAACAAATAGACCCATAGCCGTAGCTATAAGAGCTTCAGAAATACCTGGAGCTATAGCTTGAATATTTACTTGTTGTAAAGAACCTAAGCTCGTAAATACTTCGATAATTCCCCAAACGGTACCAAATAGACCAATATAAGGAGAAATACTTGTAATAATTGATAGAATATTTAAACCAAAATCTTGCTCTTCTACTTCTTCAGAAATAGTTGAAGTCATTTTACGGTTAATTAAATCCATAAGAGCTTCTGGAGTTTGGTATTTAATATTTGAAATAGTTTTATAAGAAGCAACCCCTTCTGAGAACACGCGGCTAACACCTACGAGGTCACTTTGTTTGTCAGTAAAGTCAATTAGTTTAGCAAAGCCTACCCCTTGGTTATAGATTTTGCTAAAAGCTTTGTCTTGACGTCTAACGCGTCCTAAGCTAATAAAACGGTTAATAATTAATGTCCATGACCAAATCGATAAGCATAATAAAATAATCATTACGGTTTTAACGACAAGGCTAGCATTTAAGAAAATGTGATAAATAAATTCTAAGTTCATATGAAGTAAAAAATTAAACAAATAACATTGCTTAGACAAAGAAAGTGTAGATAAATGTCAGTTAATTATACTATTATTGTTTCTATTTCGTGATAAAATTAAGGGTTAGATTGTTCAACAAGGAAGTTTAAATGGCTAATATTAGTGTAATTTTAGCAAATTTGGGGACTCCAGAAGAGGCAACTCCCAAAGCAGTTTCATCCTACTTAAAAGAATTTCTTTCAGACCCGCGTGTAGTTGACGTACCTCAACCTAAATGGGGCTTAATTTTACGCATTATCAGGTTTTTTCGTGCTCCTAAAGTCGCAAAGATTTATCAATCGGTTTGGACTGAGCAAGGGAGTCCGTTAATGCAAATTAGTAATGCTCAACGCGACGCTTTACAAGCTTTACTGACCGAGCTTTATCCCCAACATCAGTGGACAGTAGTGCTTGGCATGACCTATGGCGAACCGAGTTTAAAAAATGTTACTACGGCAGTATTTAATCAAGAGCCAGACCATGTAATTTTATTACCAGCTTATCCGCAGTTTTCTTCAACTACAACCTTACCAGTTATAGATGCTTTTAATCGCGGTTATGCTGATAAAAACCAAAGATTTGTTCCGCAGTTTAGCATAGTGCATAACTATAGCCGTCATCAAAGTTATATTCATGCTTTAGCTGACAGTATTAAAGAACACATAGCTCAAGTAGAAAATATTGCTCTAGAGCAAGTAAATCCAGCGAGCTATTTTAATGCCCAAAATAAACTCTTTTTAAGTTATCACGGCATTCCAACCCGTTATGCAGAGCAGCTTGCTGATCCTTATCCGCAAATGTGTGAAGGAACAACTGAGGCTTTAGTAAAACTTTTAGGTTTAAGCGAAGAGCAGTACCAACAGACTTATCAATCGGTTTTTGGTAAAGAACCTTGGTTAGTCCCACAAACAGATCAAACGCTTACGAGCTATGCTCAAGCCAATCCAGGTGCCAAAGCTATGGTAATTTGTCCAGGCTTTGCGGCTGACTGTATTGAAACTCTAGAAGAAATAGCCCAAGAGAACAAACATCTGTTTACAGAACATGGAGGCGGGGGCTTTTCTATGGTACCTTGTCTCAATGCTTCAAGTGCACATATTCGTATGTTTGTTGATCTGCTTAAGCCTTATATAGCTCTAGTAGAAAACCAAGAGACAAATGCTTTATAACAGCAATATATCAACCAGGAAACAGAGGTTTCCTGGTTTTGCTTTATATAGGTAAATTCCTAAATTTCAAGGCTTAAAAGGCAAGTTTAACTAGCTTCAGGGATAGAGTTTTTTGCTTACTTGGGTAAGAAAGAGAAAAGGGAAGGGAAAGCAAAAGAAAAGTAAAAGGAAAGGGAAGAAGTTTTGCGATAAGTTTTGTTTGTTGGTTGTTGACTGAGGTTAAAAGTTTTTTACTAATAGCAATTTTTCTTTTTTTAGGTACCTAAGGACAAGGCTAAGTAAAGTAAAATAACCTTACAATTATTAAGGTTTTTAAAACTCGCCGATATTATCGCAAAATTTGCTTGCTAAGAAAAATAAAACTTGAGTTATGCGGTAAATTATTAACTTGTTAACTGGTGCTTAAAAATTGCAATTTAGGCTGATTGCTTTTAATTAAGAGGAATTATTTATGCTTAAAAATCAATATCTGAGGTAAAGCTTAAATGTTAAATCTGTGTTAAAAAGTAAAAAAATTGTTAATAATTTAGAAAAAACTAACGTGAAGAAAATAGCAATTTGCTGTATAATATCTGCAAATTGACAAACACATTGGAGTTTAATTCATGAACATTACTCTTTTTAGCTCAAAATCATACGATCAAGAATTCTTCGATAAAGTAAATGTTGAAGGTGGTTTCAACTACAACATTTCTTATGTTGAACAACGTTTAGATATTAACACTGTAAACCTATTAGCAGAAGGTCAACAAGACGTAGTATGTATCTTCGTAAACGATGATGCTTCACGTCCTGTATTAGAAGCTTTAAGTGCTAAAGGTGTTAAAATCGTAGCTCTACGTTGTGCAGGTTTCAATAACGTAGATTTAGAAGCAGCTAAAGAATTAGGTTTCCAAGTAGTACGTGTACCAGCTTACTCACCAGAATCAGTTGCTGAACACGCTGCAGCTCTATTATTCACTTTAAACCGTAATACTCACAAAGCATACGACCGTACAAGAAACGCTAACTTCAACTTAGAAAACTTAACTGGTATTTGCTTATACGGTAAAACTGCAGGTGTTATCGGTACAGGTAAAATCGGTCTAGCTATGATCCGTATTTTACGTGGTTTAGGTATGAAAGTTGTTTGTTATGACCCATTTGTTAACCAAGCAGCTATTGACGCAGGTGCAGAATACGTTGAATTAGATGCTCTATACCAAGCTTCAGATGTAATCTCAGTTCACTGCCCATTATTCAAAGAAAACACTCACTTCTTAAACAAAGAAGCATTTGCAAAAATGAAAGACGGTGTTATCTTAGTTAACTCAAGCCGTGGTGGTTTATTACACACTGAAGATGCTTTAGATGCTTTAGCTTCAGGTAAATTACGTGGTTTAGGTCTAGACGTATACGAAAAAGAATCAGCTCTATTCTTCAAAGATTTATCTAACGAAGTAATTTCTGACGACCTATTTACACGTTTAATTATGAACCCACGTGTATTATTAACTGGTCACCAAGCATTCTTAACTGAAGAAGCTTTAACTTCAATTTCTAACACTACTTTAAGCAACATTAAAGAAGTTGTTGAAACAGGTAAAGCAACTAACACAGTTTTAAACTAAGATAGAGTTATAAAGCCCTCAGAACAAAGTTCTGGGGGCTTTTGCTATATAAAAAAAATGGCTCTTGCTTTGGGATTATTTACGATAGATTCGCAGGGCAAATTTGCTGGTAAAAAATTATTTTTTTACTTTGGGTAAATTTGCTTTAACTTGCAAAAGATAGATTTTTTGTTAAAACAACCTTACATTTGGTGGATTTTTGCAAAAATGGCAAAAGTGGCAAAACTTGCAAATGATAGTTTATTATTTATCTTTGTTTTTGCCTAAACATGGGGATTTTTAAGCTAAAGTAAAAATTTAGCTCACAAGAAAAATGCCAAATTTGCTTTAAGTGGTAACTAATTGATATTTAGGATAAACCGCAAAGGAAAAAGGCGAATTTTATGGTAAAAAATGCAGTAATTTTTCTCTTAAAAAAGTGTTTTTTGCTCCTTTTTTTATTAGTTTGGCAAAATCTATCATTTGCAAGTTTTAAACGCATAAATTAAATTTTTTTCGCAAAATCTACGGAAAAGTAAGTGGAAAAACTCCTTTTTATGCTAAAATTTATAGGTAAATAAATTAAATATTTCACATTATTCTAAATTATAGAATAATCCTTTACGGCGAAGGAAAATGGTTCACTATTGAAGTTATTTCAATGGATAAGATTAAATACTCTTTAGATTTTTGACAAACCTATGTTTGTTATTTTTTTTGTAATTTTTAACAGTCTTTCTTATCGAAAATAATTTAAAGTTTAAGTATTTAATTGCCATTTTTTGGAAACGTACAACATCTAGCGCTCAAGGTTACAGCCTTGAAGGTGCGGTGAACAATCCAACAGGGGTGTAGTTTTGTAGTGTAACTTTTTTTAAACACAAACAAGATAAGGATACAAAACATTAATGCACCATGATACTCCTTTGATTAGTATTATCGCGATTGGCTTTATGCTAGCATACATCTTCGGGATGATTGCAAATCGCCTAAAACTATCACCAATTATCGGTTATTTATTTGCTGGTATTCTCTTAGGACCTAACGTAAGTTTTGTGTATAATGCTGACCTTGAGTTAGCTAACCAAATTTCTGAAGTAGGGGTTATCCTTCTAATGTTCGGGGTTGGTTTACACTTCTCGGTTAAGGATCTTAACGAAGTTAAATACATTGCTATTCCAGGTGCTATAGCTCAGGTTCTCGGGACCATAGCTGTAGTATGTATTGTCGGTCACTTCTTCGGCATGAGTTGGTTCCAAGCAGGTATTTTTGGTCTCTGTTTATCTGTAGCATCTACGGTGGTATTATTACGTGCTTTAAACGATAATAATATTACGCAGACGCCAAGGGGGAAAATAGCTATAGGTTGGCTAATTGTGGAAGACTTACTCACAGTTGTGGTGTTAGTTATCCTGCCAACTATGAGCTTTATGAATTCAGGTGACGGTTTTGATATGGCCGCGTTCGGAATGAATCTTTTCTGGACGGCAGTTAAGTTTGCAGCCTTTGTCTTTGTAATGTTCTTCTTTGGGGGTAAAATTATTCCAGCGGCAATTTACCGTTCGGCAGCTACAGGTTCATCAGAACTCTTTACCCTCGCAACTCTTGCTATCTCACTAGGGATCGCTTATATTGCCGTTGAGGTATTCAATGTTTCATATGCGTTAGGGGCATTCTTTGCGGGAATGATCTTAAACGGTTCTGAACTATCTCACCGTGCAGCAGACAATACATTACCTTTACGTGACGCGTTTGGAGTATTATTCTTCGTAGCTGTGGGTATGTTATTTAACTATTCAGTTATCTTAACTAATCCACTAGGCGTTGTTGCTACAGCTCTAGTAATTGTTGTAGTTAAATCTTTAGTAGCTTATGTCTTAATCCGTGCTATGGGTAAATCCAACCGTACGGCTCTAACCATTTCCGTATCTCTAGCGCAAATCGGTGAATTCTCATTCATCCTTGCAGGTCTAGCAGTAGGTTATGGTTACTTAGATAATGGCCAAAAAGACTTAATTCTTGCTGGGGCAATTATCAGTATTGTGCTTAACCCATTCTTATTCTTAGCAATGGAAAAATTCCTCAAATGGTACGACAACCGTTTACGCACTGGTTTAGAATCACATGTTACTGGTGCTGTACCTGCTCAAGAAGAAGCTAGCCCAGAAGTTACTTGGGAAGCTCCAGGGAAAGCAAAAGTTAAAGCTGAAAATGTAGCAGCTGGCCATGAAGAAGAACATGATCTAGCGAATCCAGATGTTGAAATTATTTCAGGTGCTTCATCTGTAATTCCTCTTTCTGATTCAGAAATTGAGAAAGCAATTGAAAACGATCAAGGCTTTGTAAACAACCAAGTTCTGATGAGCAAACACACTATTGTTGTAGGTTACTCTTCAATTGGTAAAGCTATTGTAGATCGTTTAAACAAAGAAACTATTCCAGTTGTAGTTATTACAAACAACTTAGAAGAGTTCTATGAAACTAACCGCGAAGGGGTGCACGCTATTTTCGGTGACTTCAAAAACATTGCTCACTTTGAAGAAGCGAACATTAAAGAAGCTCGTGCAGTTATCTTCACTTGCGAGAAAATCTTCGAAGTTGGTTACACTGTAGATAAAATCTACGAAGAACATCCAGAGTTATTTGTTAACTTAAACTTCAGCGTTTCAGCAATTGCTTCATACAATGATGAAGTAGAGTTCTTAGAACAACATCATGTTACAGACATTATCAACTTACGTGATATGGCTTCTATTGTCCTTTACAATGCTTCAATTAAAGATAATAAAAACTCTACTTTAAGCAAAGATGAAGACAAAGAAAGCTATACTTTAAAACTAGAAGTTGATAAAGAAAAAGTAAAAGAAAAATTGGCTAAACGTGAAGCCTTAGCAGCCAAAGCTCAAGCTTTAGTTAACGAACGCGTAGCTAAAGAAAAAGCTAAAGAAGAAAAAGAAGCTGCTAAAGAAGCAGAACGTCTAGCTGCCCAAGCAGAAAAAGAAGCTGAACAAGCAGCTAAAGAAGCTGAGCAATCTGCAGATGCTAAAGCGCAAGAAAAAGCGCAAGAAGCTCAAGAAGTAGCAGAAAATGCTCGTGCTCAAGCAGATCAAGCTCATGAACAAGCTGATCAAGCAGCCCAAGCAGCTCAAGAAAAAGCACAAGAGGCAGCACCAATTAAAGAACAAACGCAACAAGCTCAAGAAGAAGCTTTAAAAGCTATTAAAGCTGAAAAAGAGCAAGAAGCGAAAAAATAATTAGTAAATAAGCGGCTATCTTTTGATAGTCGCTTCTTTTTATGCTATAATTAACCCCGCTGAGTAGATTCGAGTAATCGCTTGTTCACTTTGAATAAGAGGAAAGTCCGGACTCCAATGGGCATAGTGCCAGGTAACGCCTGGGAAGTTTGCAAAAACTTACGACTAGTGCAACAGAAAGTATACCGCCTATTTCGGTAGGTAAGGGTGAAACGGTGAGGTAAGAGCTCACCAGGCAGTTCAGCAATGACTGTGCTTGGTAAACTCCACTCGGAGCAAGATCAAATAGGTGTTCATATAACGCGCCCATCGTTGAACACGGGTAGATCGCTTGAGGCTAACAGTGATGTTAGTCCTAGATGAATGATTACATAAAACAAAATCCGGCTTATGGAATAGCTTAGCAGACCCAAAGAATTCGTTCTTTGGGTCTTTCTTTTGCCCGAAAAATATATATTAATGCTAAAATATAGACTAATAAAAATTTATTAACTTAGACTGATTAAAATAATTAACTCAAAATTTTTCTAACCATGGTAAGTGAAACAGGTTTTTTAAGCCGCTTAACGCTATTTTTATTAGTGTTTTTTGGTTTAGTCACTATCGCTAGCGTCTTTCTTTTTAATCCTACTTATTCAGGAATAACCTATACAACAAGTTTATATAAAACTCAGTCTTTATGGCAAGGAGCACTTACGGGCTTATCTGACCTCAACTTTTTCTTTTTTGGTCGCTTTGCTTATTTAGTGCCTGTATTTTTAACTTTAATGCATATTCTTTTTCTTTTCCAACGTACGCGTAAGGGATTTAATTGGTTACGTTGGTTAGGATTTATCCTCGCAACGGGGATTCTTTTTTGGGGACTAGGCTTAATTTATGCCTCTACCCAAACTTCAGAATATCGCCTGTTTAATATTTACAACATGGGTGGCTTTTTTGCTACTTTAGTAAGCTACTTTGTTAGTGAAATTCTCATTAAATTTCTTCTTGGTTTAGCTTTAGTACTTCTTGGCGTTTTTGCTATGTATCAGTTTATGATCAAACGCCTAATCGCAGACTATTATGCCTTCTTACAAGCTGATAAAGAAGCTAACCTCGAAGGCTATCAAGACAGTAGTATTAGCTCATCTATTCTGGAAGAGTCACAAAGACGACGCCAAGAAAAAGAAGAGCAACGTAGTAAAGAATATCCATTTTTCAATTTACCAGGCATATCTGCTCAAGATAAGCTCGAACAACTCCAAAGTGAAGTGGATTCTATTGCAAGTTTAGCAACTTCATTAGATGTCTTACCTCGCTTAACTCCAGCCCAACAACAAACTCAAGATTACTTAATTCGCTTATATGAAACTAAGTACCAAGAGTTTATTAAGCTCCGCAAAGAGTTAGGGAAAAAGAAATTTACAGGTATTTTACGTATGATTGTAAGCTCGGGGTATTCACCAACATTGAGTCAAATATCCTTACCTTACAGCCCAATTGATCGCGAAAATGTAAAAATTTCTCAATTAATTCCGCTAGGGCAAGAAGATAATTACGTGCCAATAACTTATGCAGAAGAGTCACTAGGACAAGAGTATGTAAGTGAGCAAGGAGAGGGTGAGCAGGTAATTGAGCAAGTAGGGAGAGAAGAAGCTACAGAATATGCTGCAGAACCTTCTACCGCTCAAGAGGACAGAGTTGGTAGTTTATGGGAAGAGTTTCATTCTCTAGAACAGGACATTAAAAAGCCAAGTCAAGAAGAGCAAGTTCTCTCAACTGCTCAAGAGCCTCAACAAGAGCCAACTCTTACAACTGCTCAAGAGCCTCAAGCAGAGCAAACTTTTGCAACTGCTCAAGAACCTCAAGCTGAACCAGCTCTTGCAATTGCTCAAGAACCTCAAGCTGAGCCTACTCCTTCAAGTGAGCCTGCAAGAGAAGAGCAAGTTCAAGAACAAGCTACTCCAGCTCCTGCAAAGCAAAAGCCTGCAGGTAAAGGCAAAAGCAAAAAAGGACAAAAGGCAACGGGATACTATAATATTTCCTATGAAAAAGGTAATTCTATTTTAGCTGCCAAAAAAGCTGAGCTAGCGCAAAAAGAAGCTATCTTAGAAAAGCTAAAAGCTTTAAAAGAACAGAGTTCATCCAGTAAGTAGTCATCTTGAAAAAGATGACTATTTTTTTACGGTAATTTCGGGATTTGTCCCTAATATAATATATAATATACAGAAAGATATTTTCGAAAATGCATTGATAATTTTCTCAAAATGAAAAAAGATACTTCACTAGATGAATTATTTTCCTTAGAGAAAGAACAAGAAGCGCCCCAAAACGTTGGTTTTTGGGCAAAACTTTTTGGTAAAAAAGCAACTGCTTCTAAGGAAAAAAAGACCGAACAAAATAACCAAGATGTTGAGTTAGATAACTTATCTACCTCAGCTCCACAAGAAGATTTAATCCAAAGTCTAGACCAACAGCTACAAGCGAAAAAGGAAGACTTAAACAAAGCAAAAACTGAGAGTTTTTTAGAGCCTGAAACTCCAGAAAAAGCAACTGCTGATGACCTCTTTACCCAAGAGCAAGAAAAAGCAACAACAGATCTCTTTGCTAAGGAAAAAGAAGACTCCCTTGATAGTCTTTTTGCTCAACATGAGCAAACTTTATCAGATGAGCTTTTTGCTAATAAAAAAAATGAGTTAGTTACAAGCAAAGAAGAGGAGTCTACTGACGATCTTTTTGCTAAGGTAGAAGAGAAAACTACCGATAACTCTCTGGAAGAGCTATTTACTGCCTCGAAAGGTAAAACTGCTTCTCCTAAGTGGCAAGACAATTCTTTAGATGAGTTATTTGCGCAAAAGACTTCGCCTCAGAAGGCAAACCAAAATGATCTATTTGCCAATGAAGTTAGCCCAGAACAAGAAGCTAACAAAAAAAGCAAAGCAGTGCCTGAAGTTAAAAGCCAAGACGAGCTTGAGGTAAAAAGCTCAGAAAAAGAAGCTGAAGCAAAAAGCCCAGAAAAAGAGGCAGAGAGAAAAAGTACAGGAACAAAAAATCTATTAGAAGATATAGTTGCCGATGTAAAACAAGGTAAGGATTTATTTACCGAGCAAGAAAAAGCTAAAGAATCGGCTGTAGATAGTCTTTTTGCTTTAACTCCTAAAGCAGAGCAAGAGGATAAACAATTATCACAAACTAATTTAGAGCAAGAATTAGAAGCTAATGTTACAGTTAAAGAAGAGCAAGAAACCCTTCTAGAGCAACAAGCTACTCCTTTAGAAGAAATGCAAGATTCACCTGAGGCGAACACGGCTTTAGCTGCCCAAGACGTTGCTTTAGCTGAGCAAGCAGAAGCTCTTGCTTCAGAAGACGTAAATTATAGTAGTCAACAAGCGACTAACAACATTACTAGCGAAAATTCTTTAGCTAAGGCTAATGCTTTAACTGGCGAAGAAAACTATCAGCAACAAAAAGCTAATCAGCCACGTTTTGCGAGCAACTCGGAGCAACTATTTGCTACGCAAATTGTAGGGAACAGCGAGAATATGTTCTTTGTGCACATCCCAACTTTAAAGTATGACGATCTGCATGATAAAGGTACGCAAGGTATTTCTCGTCTTGATGCTATGGACAAGGCTATTCACGAGCTTTCAGGACCTGACTTTACCCAAATTCAAGCTAACTACCTTGCTGATGAAGGCTATATAGCTCCACCAAATTTAACCTTTTTAACTAACGAAGCGTTAAATCTAGTTAAAAATTCAAGTAAAATTCTTGCCAGCTCTAAATTAGCTCAAGATGGTCTAAGCGAAAGACAACACCAACTCCGTAAAAGTCTAGTTGGTATTCCTTATGATGTAGCTTACGAGAATTTAAGTCGCTACAAATCAAGTAGCAAGTTTAAAGCTTTAGCTTTCCCTAAACGTAATACAAGTAACCGTACTCATGACGAACGTGTAGTTTCTATGCATATCCGTCATGGCTATGACGGTGAGTTTTTCCATTTTTTAGGCAAAAACCTAATTCCACGTCCTGTATTAAGTCGTGAAGAGTTAATTGAAGTTTTCTTAGCGACAGAAATGATTGCCGTTACTGACATAGAACAGTTACGTGCACGCCTCAAAAAAGAAGAAATCAAAATCATTTCTCTGGGCTTAAAACCAGGGTTAGCTCTTTACAATGTAAAACATCTGTTACAGCACAAAGATCTGGTAGTATTACCAGAGCAAGTTGCTTTTGTTACAGGGAATGAAGATTATGCTTCACCGCGTAGTAAAAATCTTCTCAAGCACCCTTTTGCCATTGATCTTGACAAAGCAAATCAAGCTAAGATCACTCGCTTTAGTGAACAGGGGGCTATAGCTACAGGTAATCTTCCACCAGACTTTGATCCAGAACAAGCTCTTAATTTATTGGAAGAACGTATAGCTTCTCGTAAAGCAAAAGAACAAGAGCAACAAGAGCAAGACCTCTATACTCGTTTAGCTAACAAGCGTAAAGAGGTGGCAGGTAATGCAAAAGTAATAGCTCCACCTGTGTTTAATAATTTTGCTCCTATTGCAAAAGAAAGAACCTCTACTGCCAAGGTACTTGCAGCTCCAATAGTTGTTCCACCACAACAAGAGGCAGGGATTAGGGTTCTTGGCACTAAAGAAAATCTTGCTCAAGCTTTAGAAGAAAATAAAGCCAAAGCAGAGCAGGTAAGTTCTGAAGAGCAAACTTCTCTAGAGGCTAATCTTGCTTCCCAACTGGAAAACACTCCAGATTTACAAGTGGGGACAACTGCGATTGAGCAACCAGAAGCTTTAACTTCACCTGCTCAGAGCCTTGAGCAAGTAGAGTCTGCTCAGAGCACTGAACAAGCAGAGCCAGTAGGTGAGAAAATTGCTTTAACGCAAAATATAAGTGCTAATGAGGAAGATGATCTTTTTACTTTCACTTTCCCAATTCTTACTGATGAAGATTTGGAGCAAGAGCAAGAAGCACAAGAAGAGCTTATCCCGCAAACTAATAATGCCACTCTAGATGTGAAAGTTAATTTTGTTGAAGATTTAGAGCAAGAAGAATCGGCTCCAACGGAGTTAGATTTTGTTCCTATGTTCGATAAAGTTAACCCTTCTTCTGAGCAAACAGAATCTAAGGATTCTGAATTCAAGGATTTCCTTGGCTTTAGTGATTTTAATATGCCTGGGTTTTCCGATAAATAATTTTATTTTGGCACCTGTCAGAACTTTTGAGTTCTGACAGGGACTTTCTCTGGTCATTTTAGGTAAAGAGTTAGAGACCTTAAATCTTTATCTAAAATGTAGTTAGAAGTCCTAATAAAGTTCTATGCAAAAAAAGAATAAAGATCCTAATACGCAAAATAATAAGGCTGAATTTGATTTTTTTGCTCAATTGGATGAACTAACCGATTTTACGCAAAATGATGAAGATTCAGTTACTGAAGATCTGAGCGATGAATCTCAGATAACTTTTGAAAATAATACAACCTCATCTCCTGTTATCCCTGTGACTTACGAAATTAGTAATAATCAGAAAAAGGGGATGTTTAAACGTTTAGTTGACAAGGTTGTGGGGAAAGAAGCAGATGATTATTTTGCTTCGGTAGAAGCCACAACTACTCCAGCACCGCAAGACCTTGAACACAACGAGGTTTATATAGGCACGCCTGTAGAACAAGAACCTTTAAATCTTTCACTAGAACCAGAGCCAAGTGAAGAATTTGAAGATGCTCAAGACTACAACTATGACTATGATCACTTTGCTCAACCTGAAGCTCAGGTGCCTGTGGCTCAAGTAGAGCAAGTTCCGACTATTCCTGTAGACCAAGTTCCTGTAGCTCCAGTAGATCAGGTGCCTACTATTCCTGTAGATCAAGTTCCTGTAGCTCCAGTGGATCAGGTGCCTACTATACCTGTAGATCAAGTTCCTCTAGCTCCAGTGGAGCAAGTAGCAAGAGGACAAGAAGAGCAGGTTGATGGAGAAAACAGGGAGCAAGGTGAGGAATTAAGCCAAGAGTATTTCCCAGAAAATGTTGCTGGGCAAGAAACTCATTTTGTTGCTCAAGAAAATGAAACTACAGTCTCACCAAACCTTGATACAGAGCATTTAAATCTTACAGCTGGTGTTCCACCCGAGGAAGAAGATCCTTTTACCGATTTATATCAAGAAGTAACATCTGAGCATGATGACATAGAACCGAGTTTAACTATCAGTCCTAAGCAAGCTCCAGTTGTTTCTCAAGGTACAGGGATTAACCTTGCAGGTGGGGTAGATCAATGGTTGGAAAATGTCTATAAAGATGATTCTTCAAGTGCAGAAGAAGTTGAGGAGCTAGAAGAAGATGAGGCTTATAGCGACGATGAACAAGTAGCTTATGCCGATGATGAGATAGTAGCTGATGCTGAGCAAGAGCTTGATGAAGATCAAGAGGAAGAAGCTAATACTGACGCTGAGACAGATAACTTAGAACAGCTTTTACAAGGTATTTCTGAGCAAGAGCGCGAGCTTCTCTTAAGTCAACTTTCTAATTTTGCTTCGGAGCAAAATGTTGATATAGATCAACAAATAGCTGCTCTGCAAAGAGAAATAGAAGCACAAAAAGAAGAGCTCTATGGCTATGAAAGTGATGAAGATCTTCCTGCTTCTTTAGAAGACTTTGATTTTCAAGGGATTCAAAAAGAGTTCAGCAATCCTCTAGCAACTCCAGAAGCAGATGCCTTAGCAGAGAAAAAACTAGCTCAAGCTAAAGCCTTTTTAAAGGGATATAAAGAAGATCAAGAGTATTTACAACATACAGATGATCCTCTTGCTTCAACTTTTGCTTTAAGAGCAAGTGGGGAAGGGCATGATTTTAATGAGGAAGATGAGCTGGATTTTGGTTCGCAAACCATTACAAGTTTAGTAATGCGGGAACAAGAACTTAAAGAACAGGCTGAAAGAAAACGCCTCGAAGAAATTAGAGCTAAGTACCCATATGAAATAGGTGAAGTTACTTTACCTGAGCAAGAAGAGGAGTCTGAGGCTACACAAGCAGAGCTAGCTCAAGCAGAGGAAACTCAACCTGAAGTTGCTCAACCTGAAGTTGCTCAACCTGAAGTAGTTCAACCTGAAGTAGCTCAACCTGAGGTAGTTCAAC
>NZ_NRJH01000012.1 GCF_003585925.1 Psittacicella melopsittaci | reverse complement strand
AAAGGCAAAGAAAAAAGCTAACGGCAAAAACTAAAGCAAAATGCAAAAGCAAAAAGTAAAACCCAAAGCAAATAGCAAAAGCAAAAAGTAAAACCCAAAGCAAATTGCAAAAGCACAAAGTAAAACCCAAAGCAAATTGCAAAAGCAAAAACAAAACCCAAAGTAAAAAGATCCCCGACCTAGGGATCTTTTTGCGTAAGAGGTAGGGTGCCTCTATGCTCAAGCGACTTCTAATCTTTGATAATTACAGTTGTGTTCAGTGCTTGTTTTAAAGCAATATACGTAAAGAAAATGAGATATAAACCAAAAGTTAAGAAGGTTAAGAGAACACAAAGAATCCATTGCAGAATATAGTCAGACCAGTTTAACTGACAAACGAGAGAGCCTACTTTAGTGTTAGTATCACGATCAACAACAATGGTTGAGTTGATTACCGTTTTAAAAAGGTGATAAGTGTAAATCGGAGTAGCTATCCCTAAAGTAACTATCAGGAGTAAAAACCAAAGGAGCAGATGTAAAATAATTCCCCCTACGCCAATTTGACATTTTAGCTTGTAGTTAAGCCAAGTGTTTGGTGGGGGAGAAAATTCCTGACGCGGAGTTTGAGATTGAGGTAAGTTGGTCATGCGAGTTATTTCCTCTCGAAGTTATAGAAGACGGTTACTTTTATTATATGCCAAGTGCCTTTATCTCTAGGTAAAAATAAAGGAAAAAACTCAAGCTAGGTAGGCGAGTTGGTGGAGCTAGGACAAGGTAGGCGAGTTGGTGGAGCTAGGTTAACAAGGTAAACTAGACTGGTGTTATTAGCTTGATGAGGTTAGCTAGGTGCAACTCGTGGATCCCTATTGCCCTTAGTTGGAGAGATTATAGCCTCTTTTAGGGACAAAAGCTCCAGAGTTCAGCCCACTGCGCTATAATGATAAAGCTAAAAACTGCGGAGAACTATGCATGCTAGAAATTAAAGAAAAATCGCTCGAAGGAATGACCTTCATTGACTTGTTTGCGGGACTAGGTGGCTTTAGAATTGCCCTTGAGTCTTTAGGTGCCAAATGTGTTTACTCTAGTGAGTGGGATGAACCTGTACGCAAGGTTTATGCGACAAACTTTGGGGAAACACCAGAAGGAGATATTACTAAAGTTGATGAACAGTCTATTCCTGAGCATGATATTTTGTGTGCAGGTTTTCCTTGTCAGGCTTTTTCAATCAGTGGCAAGCAAAGAGGCTTTGAAGATAGTCGTGGCACCTTGTTTTTTGATGTAGCTCGCATTGTTAAAGCTAAAAAGCCTAAAGTAGTATTCATGGAGAATGTAAAAAACTTTGCCAGCCATGATCAAGGACGTACTCTAGCAGTAGTTAAAGCAACTATGGAAGAGCTAGGCTATACTTTTTACCACAAAGTACTCAATGCCGTTGATTATGGGGTACCACAAAAGCGCGAACGTATTTACATGGTTTGCTTTAGAAAGGATCTTGCTGTAGCTCCTTTTACTTTTCCTCTGCCTTTTCCTTTGACGCGACATGTAGAAGATTTTCTTTTAGATGATCCAAGTCTGGTAGAGCATTTATATGTTGAGCGATCAGATACCTACTTCAATGGAGTTGCCGATGACACTTATAGCAATAAATCTATTCGCCTTGGCATAGTCAACAAAGGGGGGCAAGGGGAAAGAATTTATAGCACCAAAGGGATAGCGATTACTCTTTCGGCTTATGGTGGGGGAGTATTTGCTAAAACAGGAGGCTATTTAATTAACGGGCGCACCAGAAGACTTCATCCAAGAGAATGTGCTCGTATTATGGGCTATCCTGATTCTTACCAAATTTGTGACAAGGCAAATCAAGCTTACAAGCAGTTTGGTAACTCGGTGGTTATAGAAGTATTGCAACTTATTGGCGGGCAAATAGGGCAAGCTCTGCAAGGGTAATAAGCTAAAAAACTTGACTAATTTTCTTACTTAAACAGCCTTGTTCTCGTAAAAAGTGTGACCTAGGTCACAAAACCAGAAAAAACCTCAGTACTTTTACTGTAAGAGAACTAGAATAGAAATTAAGAACAATTGGAGTAAAAGCAATTTTTCTTATATAATATACAGGCTTAATAACAAGTGAGGAAACTATGGCTTATCTATATATAGTTTTTCTGATCGTGTTTGTTGCAATTTGTTATAAACTCTACACTTATAATGGCGGAGTTAATGCTCAAGAGGTTGAAAGACCTGACCCTGAGGCAAAAGGGGAATATGATCATCTAAGAGCATGTTTAGAAGGTAAGGGTAAAGTACCTGATGCTTATATTACGTGTGAACTCCCAGTTTATCGTGATGCTACAGATGTAAAATACTTTCATCCTAATGCCGAACGTTTACTAATTTGTTTAAACAGTGGTAGGCGCTATCGTTTAGCTTGGACAGAGATTTCGCGTATTTACTATTTACAAGAACGTAATAGTCCATTCTTTCAAATTGTAATAACCTCGATTGAGGGTGACAAATTTATCTGTAAAAATATTTCCCGAAGTGACATCAAAGATTTTGAGCAGAACGTGGAAATTTTTACCACTGCCGTGCAAAGTAAAAGCAGTCATGCTCTTCCTTTACAAAGATTTGCTTTTATCAGTAAAAACTGTCAATACCTACCTGCACGAGCAAGTAGCTACTATCAAGATATTGTCCAACTTAAAGAAAAACTAGCCCAAGAAAATCGAGCAGTTCCTGCTGATTTCTTAATGGCAAACTCTAATACATCGTATCTTGATTTACAATATAAACCGCATTTACAACCTTAAAAACGTCTAGCTACCAAGCGCGAGGCTTGCAGACAATTAGATTTTTTTAAGATAGATTAAAGCAGCTCTTTGGAGCTGCTTTCTTGCATCTTAGAACTCAGAAAATATTGCTCTCTTTCATTTACCTCTTTACTTGGTATATCTCACTTCTACTTTTTTCTTTTTCTTTTTTTGCCAAACTTTGCCCCAAAAAAAAATAGCCTCAAGCGTTCCTAATTATGTGATCTATCGTTTTTTCTCTGCAAATAAGTAACAGCTGTGGCATAATCAAAAAATATGAGGCTTAAGGAGGAGACGCCTATGTATTTAGCTGCTATGCATCACTTTTTTAAAGATTTTTGGAGCAAAGCAAAAGGACGGAGATCCCAAACTTGCCCCAGAGATCTCATAGATCCGCAATTATATTCGGATATAGTTACTGACTTCCATAAACTTTGGCTTCCAGGTTTACAAGCCATTCATTTGGGAGTGGCAATCATTCCTGCCCAACAGGCGCAATCATTCGTTTCCTCTACAGGAGCTATTAAAGGCACTTTAAAAGCAGCTCAAGAAGATAGGGTTGAATTCATGGTTTGGGGGGTAGACGACCGTGGCGTTTATTACGAGCTCAGTAAAAGCTATGACTATTTACTAGCTTTAGCTGCCAAACTAAAAAAAGAAACCAACTTAGACTTTTGGGCAAAGCTTACTGCCGAACAGAAAAAACATCGTCCTGCCGATGGCAAACCTATTTTAGCCCATGTGCATCCTGAGTTTGCTTTGGCACTAGCTGATTTAGATCCGAATGATTACAGTCAATTGCTTACCCAAGGCTATGCCTTTGTTGAATTAACTTGTAGCCAAGTTTACCAACAACTCGAGCAAGTAAGACACAATGATTGGAACCAAGCTTATCTTTGGGTACAAGCCAATGAAAGTTTTGAGGTAGACTTTGCTCAAGATAATCCCGAAGATTTAAGGGCGGGAAGCAGACTTTGGGAGCAAGACCTTGAAGAGGCTCTAGAGACAAGTAACCAGTATTTTGCTCATAAATAAAAATTTGAGGCTCAGGTTTTATACTTGAGTCTTTGATTTTTGTGGCAAAATAGTGAAAAAACTTTTGTACTTAGATAAAGTTTTAAGTATAATTAAGCGTACACTTTTAAATTTAGGCAAAATAAAATTGACTGTTTTTTATAGGGTTAAGTGTTAATAGTTCTTATTAAAGTTAAAAAAAGCAAGCAAGAACTAAAAAAGAGTATTTTTCCTTGCTAAAAAGATAATAATATGTAATTATTAAGGGATTTTTGGTATAATAGAGCAGTGTTTTTTTCTATAAGGCAAAGATATTTTTTTGCCTGAAGCCTTATACCAAGAAATTAATACATATGCGTATTCTTGGTAATACACATCTATATTAATTTTTTGGTGCAATAACAAATACAACAAGAGTTAGTCAATGATTGATAATTCACAACTTGAACAGCTAGTACAAGAAGCTCTAGCCCAAATCGCTCAAGCTGATAGCGTACCTGCATTAGAAGAAGTGCGTTTAAACTACTTCGGGAAAAAAGGTCATTTCTCTTTATTAATGCAACAATTACGTGATGTTCCTAACGAGCAAAAAGCTGCCGTAGGTGCAAAAATTAATGAAGCAAAAACTACTGCGCAAACGGCTTTAAATGCTCGCCGTGAAGAAATTGTAGCAGCTGAGTTAAATGCTAAATTAGAAGCTGAGCGTATTGATGTTACTTTACCAGGTAATGCTCAAGGCATGGGTGGTTTACACCCAGTAAGTAAAACAATTAACCGTGTAGTGTCATTTTTCAGTGAAATTGGCTTTACGGTAGTTGGTGGTCCAGAAATTGAATCAGCATACTATAACTTTGATGCTTTAAATATTCCAGATCATCACCCAGCTCGTGCTGATCACGATACTTTCTGGTTTGATGCGCAAAGATTACTGCGTACGCAAACTTCAGGGGTGCAAATTCGTTCTATGGAAAAAATGGAAGCTCCATTAAGAATTATTGCTCCAGGTCGTGTATATCGTAATGACTATGACCAAACTCACACGCCTATGTTCCACCAAATTGAACTTCTCTTTGTGGATTATGCGGACAAAGTGAGCTTTAAAAACCTTAAAGGGGTTATTAAAGACATGTTAACTAACGTATTTGAAGAAGAACTTCAAATTCGTTTCCGTCCTTCTTACTTCCCATTTACAGAACCTTCGGCTGAAGTTGATGTTATGGGGAAAAATGGTAAATGGCTAGAAGTACTAGGTTGTGGGATGGTGCATCCAAAAGTACTTGAGTCTGTAGGTATCGACCCAACTAAATACCGTGGCTTTGCTGTAGGTATGGGGGTAGAACGTCTAACCATGTTACGTTACGGCGTAAATGACTTACGTGCGTTCTTTGAGAATGATTTAAGATTCTTAAAACAATTTAATAACTAGTGACTTAAGAAAAATTTGGAAGCAAGATGATTGTTAGTGAATTAGCATTACGTAACTGGGCTAAACTCCCGCCAAGAGCTCAAATAATTTCCGATTTAACTATGCTAGGTCTGGAAGTAGACGGCGTAGAACCAGTTGCGGGTGAATTTAATAATGTAGTAGTGGGAGAGGTAGTAGAGTGTAAACAACACCCTAATGCAGATAAACTCCGCGTTACTAAAGTAAATGTAGGTGAAGAGCAACTTCTAGATATAGTTTGTGGTGCACCTAACTGCCGTCAAGGCTTAAAAGTTTGTGTAGCTAAAGTTGGTGCGGTACTACCGGGTGACTTTAAAATTAAAGCTGCTGAACTAAGAGGCGAGCCTTCAAATGGGATGCTTTGTTCGTACAGCGAACTAGGTATTAACATTGAAGCAGATGGAATTGTTGAATTACCAGCTGACGCTCCTGTAGGTACAGATGTACGTTCTTACTTACAACTTGACGATGTTGTAGTTGAAATTGGCTTAACAGCTAACCGTGCAGACTGCTTATCACAATTAGGGGTAGCACGTGATTTAGGAGCTAAATATTTAGTGCCAACTAAATTTGCTGATTTCAAAGCAAAACTTTTTGCTCAAGCAGCACAACGTGTTACGCACAATGAAGTATTCCCAGTAGAATTAGTAGACGACAAAGCTTGTCCTGCGTATGCTTCACGTATTATTAAAGGCGTAGACGTAAAAGCTCGTACTCCAGAGTGGATGGTACAATACTTAGCTCGTGTAGGCGTACGTTCAATTGACCCTATTGTAGACATTACTAACTATGTGTTACATGATTTAGGTCACCCTATGCACGCTTTTGATAAAGCGAACCTACAAGAAAAAATTGTTGTGCGTCCAGCCCAACAAGACGAAGAAATTGTTCTTCTTTCTGGGGAAACAGCAAAATTACAAAGCAATACATTAGTAATTGCTGATACTAAAGGACCTATTGCTTTAGCAGGTATTTTTGGTGGTGAACACTCAGGGGTTAACGAGAATACAACAGATATAGTATTAGAAGCAGCTCATTTTGCTCCTTTAGCTATAGTTAACCGTGCTCGTCAATATGGTTTACACACCGACGCTTCACACCGCTATGAGCGTGGCGTAGACCCACAAATGCTGTTAGTGGCAATGGAACGTGCAACTGAGTTAGTATTAGAAATCTGTGGTGGTAGTGCAGGTCCAGTTAACCTAGTAGGGCAATTACCAGACAATAGCCACACTATTACTTTAGCACATAACTTACTCGAACAAATTGCGGGTATTGGTTATAGTCAAGCGCAAGTAGTTGATATTCTTAGTGCTTTAGGTTGCCAAGTGCAAGCGCACGATAATCAAACTTACACTGTAACTACTCCAAGCTGGCGTTTTGATTTAGAAATTCCAGAAGATTTAGTAGAAGAAGTTATTCGTGTGCATGGCTACGAAAACATTCCTACAGCTGCTCCAGAAGCAAAACTTTCAATGCGTCAATTCCGCGAAGCAGATTTACCTCTAAATCGCGTAAAAGATGTATTAGTAAACCGTGACTTCCAAGAAGTAGTTACCTACTCATTTGTGGAACCAAAACTGCAAGCTTTATTCCACCCAGGTGAAGCTACTTTAGATCTACCTAATCCAATTTCGGTAGAAATGAGTCAAATGCGTTTAAGCTTATTTACGAATTTATATTCAACTTTAGCTTACAACCAAAAACGTCAACAAAAACGTGTACGCATTTTTGAAGCAGGTTTAACCTTTGTGCCTAACGCTGATGCTGAACTCGGCGTAAGCCAAGAATTAGTTTTAGCAGGTTTAGTGGCAGGTGAAACTGTGCCACAAGGCTGGAATCACACTAGCCAACCTGTAGACTTTTACCATGTAAAAGGTATAGTTGAAGATTTATTAGCTATTACAGCTACTGAAGTAAGATTTGCTCCAGCGCAAATAGCAGGTTTCCACCCAGGACAAACTGCTGAGATCCTCCACCAAGGGCAAAGAATTGGTTTAATTGGTAAAGTACACCCAGCTTTAGCTAAACCTTATGGTGTAAGCGGTGATGCTTATATGTTTGCTTTAGATGCGCAAGCTATAGCTTTAACCCATGTGCCAGAAGCAAAACCTGTATCTAAATTCCCAAGTAATAAACGTGATATTGCTTTAATTGTCAATGAAAATGTTTTAGTTGGTGACCTAATTGCAACTGCCCGCAAAGCTGGTAGTGAATTACTCACTGATGTACATCTCTTTGACTTATTTAGAGGTGAACCTTTAGCACAAGGCACCAAATCAGTGGCTTTAACTTTAACAATTAGTGCAGATGACCGTACTCTAGATGATGCTGAAACTAATGCAGAGATGACACGTGTAGTGTCAGCATTGGCACAAGAGTTTGGGGCAGTACTGCGCGAGATTTAATTAAGTAATCATGAAAAATAACGAAAATCTAGAGAAAAAGTCTAGCAAGAGAAAAAAAACAGTAGTAGACAAATTACCTTGCGTGACGCGTAAAGACTTAGCTTATAAGTTACAATCTAACTACGGTTACGATTTATCTTTAAGTAAACTTTTTGTTCAAGTTTTCTTTGATACTATTAGAGATAAACTGCAAAAATCAGAGACAGTTAAATTATCTTCTTTTGGTACTTTCTCTATTGTGCAAAAATCTGCACGTCCAGGACGTAACCTACGTACTGGGGAAGAAGTGGAAATTAGTGCACGTAAAGTAGTGCGTTTTGTTCCTTCTCGTAAACTGCGTGTAAACTCAGAAGAAAACAGTTTAGACGCAAGCGAAAGCAAAGCAAGAGAACTTAAATCTTAATAACAATGTATAATAAAGGTGCTTTACCTTGTTAATTGTAGTTTTTAGGTTTAATTTTATCTAGGTCAACTAGATTTATTCCCCCTTTATAGTTTGCTTGAACCCAGATTATAAGGCAACAGAATACAATCAAATCCGGGGAGTAAACTCTAGGTGATTTAGGAACAAGCTAAGTAACAAATAACAGTTCTTTTTTAAAATTAAACCTATTTTTCTAACATTCAAAACAAACTACTTTACACTGCAATAACCTAGGCAAAAGCCCCTAAACTTATATTGTTGCAACCTTTTTTCTGTTTTGTCGAGGCTAACTGCTTGAAAAACGAGCTTTTTGCCCGTAGACTAAAGCAATAGAAAATGATTTAGTAAAATAAAAAGACTTAGCTAAATTTACCTCTTAAATAACCTTACCCTATGCAATCTTATAATAATTTTAATGATCCTTCGGACTTGTTAGAGATATATTTAACTACCGAAGCTGGGGAAAGATTTATTCTACGTGACCTCGACGCTTGTAGTCAGCAACTTAGGAAAAATCCTGAGTTGCAAGGGCTAATTTTTTATTCCCAGCCTTATGTCCGTTTACTAAGCGAGCCAAGTTTAGATGCTCAAGCTTATTTAACTCTATGGAAGAAAACTTTTACCAAAGTACTTGCTCTTAAACTAAACTTTGCCACGCAAGTTACTTTAGTTGCACAGGATCTCCTTGCCTTAGGTGATAAGGCAACTTCTCACTTGTCTAGTGTTCAAGAGAAAATAAGTTTAAAAGCAGTATACTATAACCTCGCTCAGCTTTTATTAAATCGCGATAGTCAGATACAAGAGCTTTATCAAGCTCTGCAAATGCAAGTAACCTATCCAAATTCCTCTTATGAAGAAGTTTCTCTTGTAACCTTTAGAAAGTTTGTAACAGAGAAAGAACCTCAGCTTGTTGAGCAAGGAACCGCAGTTAGAGTTGCAGAACTAGATCAATTAGCTCAATTTGAGCAAGCTCAAGCAGAGCAAGATCAAATAGATCCAACTCAAGAGCAATTAGCCACTACGCAAGCCCAACTCGATCAGACTCAAGCCCAATTAGCTACTACGCAAGCTCAACTCGATCAGGCTCAATCCCAATTAGCTACTACGCAAGCCCAACTCGATCAGGCTCAATCCCAATTAGCTACTACGCAAGCCCAACTCGATCAGGCTCAAGCTCAATTAGCTACTACGCAAGCCCAACTTGAGCAGGATCAAGCACAATTAGCAGTTCTCGAAGAAAAATATCTCCAGCTCCAAGAGCGTTTTGCTGCCAAGATAGAAGGACAATTTGTCCCTCGCGAGCAAAAACCTCAAGCTAAGCAAAAAGTAAAGCTTTTATATGGTGCTCCTGATAGAGTAAAAAATCATCTGAGCTATCGTTTAGGCACGCAAATAATTAAAGCGGGTAAATCTTTTCCGCAAATGCTCTTACTCCCTTATAATCTTGCCGCAACCTATCGCTCTTATCGTAAATATCGTAAGAGCATTAAGGGGATAGTGCAACCAAGACTTAAAGACTATCAAGATTATGCCCAAGGCGAGCAAGTTATGGAGAATTTATCTTACCGTTTAGGCAAGGTGCTAATTCAAGATTTTAGACAACCATACAAGTTTAGATGGTTGGCTTTACCTAAGCACCTGCGTCAACAAGTACTTGAGTTTCGTCAACAGAAAAAAGACTAGAGTTGAGTTTATGACCTTATTCTCTCAAGCTAATCAGCTATTTCGTCAAGGCTCTTACCAGCAAGCTCTGAGCCTTTACTACCAAATAGCTTTGCAATATAAAGATTTAGATTTGGTAGAGTACAATATTAGCCAATGTTGGAAGCATTTAAACTACCATGGTTCACCGCAGAGTTTAACCCTTGCACAGATTGAACGCCTTTGGCACGAGCTTGAAGCCAGTCCTGAATTAAAGAACTACTATCAAGGCAATATCAGTCCTTATACGCTCGATTTAATTGCACAAGGCGTAACTGATCCGCAACGTTTATATACTCCCAATCAACTGCTTAATGTTGCTGACTTATATCAACAGGTAGCTCATACCCCAAGTCCTGAGTTACCTCCTGCCCATTGCCCTCTAGTAAGCGTGATTATGACTTGTCATAATACAGAAGAGTATATTGAAGAGGCTTTAAATTCGTTACTTTTACAAACCTACCCGAATTTAGAAATTTTAGTAATTGACGATAATAGTAGAGACAATACCTTTGCCATAGTTGAACGCATGGCAAAAGCTTATGGTCGCATTAAAGCTCATCGCTTAAATGTTAATCTAGGCACTTATTATGCAAAAAACCTCGGGATAACTAAAGCTAAAGGAGAAATCATTTTCTTCCACGACTCCGATGATGTTTGTCATCATGAGCGTATTGCTCGTTGTGTAGCGCATTTACTCGCCCACCCGAAAGCTATTGCCGTACGCTGTGCCTATGCTCGCGTAGAAACTGAGTATAATAATGTTATACGTTTAAACAACAATGCCTATAAGCTGGGCTTAATTACCCTAGGTGTTCGTAAAGAAGCTTTTGCCCAAGTGGGTTATTTTAATAACACCACGTGTGCTTCCGATGATGAGTTTTATCATCGCCTCGTAGCCAAATATGGGCGTCAACAAATAGTTGGCTTAATGCTCCCTTTATACTTTAATACCATGCGAGCAGATTCGCTTTTTGTGGATATGGTAGAGTGGACTAATCGCTTTAGCATTAACCAAGAGCTTTCGCCAATGCGAGCTAACTATAGTAGCACTTTTAAAAAGTTTCTCGAGCAAACCCCACCCCAAAAGTACAAAGATTATTTTACTTTTCCACGCACTCGGGATGTTTATCCGCTTGAGACGGGCATGAGTAAACTCGCTAACCCTAAACTACCAGTTTATGTTAGTATTTGCTCGATCCCAAGTCGAGAAAAACAACTTGCTAATGTAGTTAAGGCTTTGAGTCCGCAAGTAGATTATTTTCATTTTTACTTAGACGGCTATGCTAAAGTACCTAAGTTTATTGAAGAACTAGGCGACAGGGCAACGGTAGTTGTAAGTAAAGATAAGGCAACTTCAATACGTGATAATGGCAAGTTTATTCTCCTCGAAAAACTGCTAAAAAATAATATAGATGCCTATTACTTAACTTGTGATGATGACTTAGTTTACCCTGTAGATTATGTTAACTGCCTCCTAGCTAAGCTTGCACAATACCAAGAGCAAGCGGTTGTTGGTGTGCACGGGGTTATAATTCCGAGCAGTATTAGCAAGTACTTTTCTCCGCAACGTCTGGTATACAACTTTAATAAAGGACTCGAAGAAGACAGGGCGGTGAATATTCTTGGTACGGGTACAGTAGCCTTTAGAGTAAGTCAGTTTAAAGAGTTTAAACTAAGTAACTTTAGTCAACCAGGAATGGTGGATCTTTACTTTGCTATCTACTGTAAAGAAAATAATCTTCTCCAAGTAGCAATACAAAGATTTCCTGAATGGCTAAGCGAAGATAATGGCAATAGTGCTACATTATTTACCGAGTACAAAAATAATGACAAGGTACAGACCTCGCTAGTACAAAATCATGCTCCTTGGGGGTTTACTGCTATTAAGCAACTCATAGGTGATAAAGAAGTCTTACAAACTTTATTACCAACCTTAAACTTTTATTTGCATTAACAAGAGAAGACAAGACTCCTGGTCTTGTCTCTCTCTTACTTGGGTTATAGATTATGAAAAAGATAGCTGTAATCGGGGCTGGTTATGTAGGCTTATCTAACGCTTGCATCCTCGCCCAAAAAAATCAGGTGACTTTACTGGAAATTAATCCGGAAAAAGTTGCCAAAATCGAAGCTAAACAAGCACCGATTCAAGAACACGCTATTGCCGAATTCTTAGGAGAAACAGAGCTCCAACTTTCGGCAACCACCGAGGCAGAGCAAGCTCTTACGGGCGTAGATTATGTGGTAATTGCCACGCCAACTAATTATGATCCGGTAGAAAACTACTTTGATACCGAGTCTGTAGAGCAAAGCATTGCCCAAACTTTACGTTATAGCCCGCAGGCTACCATTATTATTAAATCAACGATTCCGATTGGCTTTAGTAATAGTATGCGTGAGCGCTTTGCAACCGAGAGCATTTACTTTTCCCCAGAGTTTTTACGCGAAGGGCATTCTTTATATGACAACCTCTATCCGAGCCGCATTATTGTCGGCGGGACCAGCGAGCAAGCAGCTACTTTTGCCCAGCTGCTAAAAGAGGCTAGTGCTAAAGAAGAAGTAGAAATAATTCTCACAGGCAATACCGAAGCTGAGGCGATAAAACTTTTTGCCAATACCTATCTGGCAATGCGAGTTGCCTATTTTAATGAAATAGATACTTATGCTTCAGTGTATAATTTAGATATAAATCAAATTATTCGCGGCGTGGGTTTAGATCCGCGTATAGGTCTGCATTATAATAATCCAAGTTTTGGTTATGGCGGCTATTGTCTGCCTAAGGACACTAAACAACTACTTGCCAACTATAAAAATATTGAAGAGCAGAGTTTAATTGGGGCAATAGTGGAAGCTAATGACCATCGTAAGGATTTTATTGCCAAAAGCATCTTAGCGACCGGAGCTAAGGTAGTTGGCGTTTATCGTTTAATTATGAAAGCCGGTTCAGATAACTTTCGTGATGCAGCTGTATTAGGCGTAATTGAACGTTTACAAGCCCAAGGAGTTAAAGTAATAGTCTATGAGCCTATGCTCGAAAAAAGCCAAATTCTCGAGCAAGTAACAGTAGTTAATGACTTTGCTACTTTTGCTCAATTGAGTGACCTAATTATTGCTAATCGCAGTGATAGCAAGCTCAGTCCTTATGCCTCTAAAGTATACAGTCGTGATTTATCTGGAACAGATGATTAAAAAGAGGACAAGATGCAGTGGCCATGGTCAACTAAGTTTGCCCATCTCTATAAAGCAAATAACTATCTTGCCGTACGCCAAGAAAAGTTTCCGCGTTGGGGCAAAAAAGAACAACTATATTATATTCTCTGTTTAGCGGCGAGCGGTTACAAGCAAGCTGCCCTGCATTATGCCCATTGGCTTGGTAAAAGGGTGAGCTCGCGCAAGTTTATTCTCGAAGCCTTACCTCTACTTGCCGTGCATTTACCTGCAAGTGCTTTAAGTTGGTATAACCTGCATTATGCTCTAGTTAAAAAACACTATAACTCGAATTGGTTATTACCTCTAGCAGGAGCAGCTAGTGCCGTGGGCAACTTGTCAATGTTAAAACACTTGCTCGTTTGCTTAGAGCAAAGAGACATACGCTTTACGCGCAAGCAACAAGAAAACCTCTATTTTCTTGAAGCTAACTATCGTACTTGGTTAGCCGAGGCGGTTGAAGATTATGTCCCACGTAAAGTCGAGCATATTCTTAAGCAGGAAGAACCCGAAGTAAAAAAACCACGCAAGGTTTCTTATGCTTATCAAGCCTTGTGCCACCTTTGGCAAAGTCAAGGTTTAGCAAGTATTCCGCGTTCGTGCCCAGATTTAACTTTTAATCTCAGTCAATTAGAGAGCTATACGCCGAGTCAAGTTAGCGGTCCTTTAGTAAGTATTATCGTAACCTGTTATAATGCCGAGCAGACCTTATTGCTTGCGGTTAACTCTTTACGAGAGCAAACTTACCAAAATCTGGAAATAATTGTTATCGACGATGCTAGCACTCAGGACATTAAGAGCCTTATTAACCCTGTTTGCCAAGCAGACGCTAGGGTGCGTTATGTGCGTTTACCAGCTAATATAGGCACTTTTGGGGCAAAAAATCTGGCTCTCAAGTTAACCAACGGTCAATTCGTTACTACCCATGATGCCGATGACTGGGCACATCCAGAAAAAATTGCTCGGCAGGTACAACCTTTACTCGAGCACCCTGAGCTTATAGCTACTACCTCACGTTGGTTAAAACTTGACCAAGAAGGGATCTTTACTGCCCGCTTGGTATATCCGCTTATTCGCTTAAATCCAGCCTCACCTCTTTGGCGTAAAGAGCTAGTACTTAGCAAGCTCGGAGGTTGGGATTGGGTAAGAACGGGAGCTGATAGTGAGTTTTTAGCTCGTCTCAAACGTGCCTTTGGGGAAAAGGCAGTTTTAAATCTCCAACAAGTTCTAGTCCTGGGCAATGAATTAGCAACTTCGCTCATGCATGACCCTAAAACTGGCTATTCGAGTTTAATGGGCAGTGCTCAACGTTTAACTTATTTATACGCATGGCAGAGTTTTTTAACTACTGCCCGTCCTGAGCAATTATATTATGAGCCTAATTACCGAGCTTTTGCCGTGCCTCAAGCTCTGGAGATTAATACTGCTAATTTAGCTCAAGATCAAGAATTTATTACTCAATTATGACAGCAATAGCTTATAGCTTTTCGCGTAAATTAATCACTACCTCAGCCCACTTTTTTCCTGAGCTTGAGTTTAAATATGCCTGGCGTAGTCCGCAAGTAAGGGCTGGAGAGATACAAAGTTTCTTTGCTCAAGAGGCTGGTCAGTTTACTCCAGCTCAAGAGGAAATTAACTTAAGTTCGCCTCTAGTTGTAGGTTGGGGCTATCGCCAAACTACGGTTAAAGCTCGGGCCTTAGCCCAAGAGCAAGGTATTAGTTATCTGGCTCTCGAAGACGGTTTTATTCGTTCCTTGGGGCTGGGGGTTACGGGTTCGGCACCCTTATCTCTGGTATATGATCATCTAGGCATTTACTATGATTTATCTGCACCTTCGCGCTTAGAAGAACTGCTTTTAAGTCCTGCGAGCCCAGCAGAATTAGCCCAAGCCGAGCAAGTAGCGCAGTTTATTGTTAAGCATGCCATATCTAAATACAACCATGCTCAAGGTTTTCAGGTGCCAGACAACTATGAGGCAAGTAAACCTGTAGTGCTGGTTGTTGATCAAACTTTCCAGGATATGGCAATAGTGTATGGGCAAGCTGATGAGCAAACTTTTAAACAAATGCTCGCCCAAGCCCAAGCAGAAAACCCGGAAGCCCAAATTTGGATAAAAACTCATCCAGATGTGCTCTGTGGCAAAAAGCAAGGTTATTATCCTCTTGATTTAGAGGGAGTAACTTTTATTGGCGATTGTAATCCGCAAAGTCTTTTAGCTTATGTGGATAAGGTCTATGCCGTGACTTCGCAACTAGGTTTTGAAGCTTTACTTGCGGGTAAGCAAGTAGTTACCTTTGGGGCAAGTTGGTATGGTGCCTGGGGGTTAACTGACGATCGTCATCCTTTTATGCAGGCTTTAGCCTCAACGCCAAGACGCAAAAAACTAACTCTTGCCCATTTGGTATTAGGGGCTTATTTACGCTATCCGCGTTATCTCGATCCTGCTACAGGTAAACCTGGGCATATTTGGCAAGTGTTAACCTACCTTGCCCAACAAAAAATTTTACAGCCGAGTTTACAAGGGCAAATTTATGCTTTAGATATGAGCTTTTGGAAACGAGCAGTAGTAAAACCATTTTTACCACGTGAAGTTAAATTCACTAGCAGTAAAAAACTTGCCAAGCTCTTAGCTAAACAAGGACAAGCTATAGCTAATACCAAGCTCTTAGTTTGGGGGCAAGGCAAGCGCGGACTCGAGTTAGGGGAAAAATATCACCTGCCAATCATTCGCATGGAAGATGGTTTTATTCGTTCGGTAGGTCTGGGCTCGAACCTAGTTGCCCCTGTATCTCTGGTGCTGGATGGACAAGGAATTTACTTTAATAGCCAAACCCCAAGTGCCTTAGAAAGCATTTGCCAAAACTATGCTTTTGCTCCCTATGAACTGGCGCAAGCTCAAGAGCTGCAACAAAGGTTGAGGCAAGAGCAAATTGGCAAGTATAATGTAGGGGAGCTCCAAGTAAATTTAGAGCTTCCAGAGGATAAAACAATAATTCTGGTACCAGGACAAGTAGAAGATGATGCTTCGCTTGCCTATGGTTCGCCTGAAGTAAAGTCTAACCTCGAATTATTAAAACGTGTCAGAGCCTTAAATCCTGAGGCATATATTATCTATAAACCACATCCAGATGTAGTTAGTAAAAACCGTCAAGGGGTACACGAGCTCGAGCAAGTATTACAATATGCCGACCAACAAATAGTAGAGGCAAATATTCTTGCTTTAATCGAGCGCGTAGATCAAGTGCATACTATGACCTCTTTAGCCGGCTTTGAGGCTTTATTAAGAGGCAAACAAGTGCATTGTTATGGCTTGCCGTTTTACGCAGGTTGGGGCTTGACCCAAGATCAAATAGCCTTACCGCGTCGACAACGTAAGCTCAGCCTTGCCGAGTTAATTGCAGCTACCCTTCTGGTATACCCGTTGTATAAACTACCAACCGAGCCAGGCTTTACTAATGCCCTAGCAGCGGTTAAATACTTAGCTGCCCAACGTCAACACCTCAAACAAGTGGCAATAAGCAGTAGTTGGTGGCAAAAACAACAAAATAAGTTAACTCATCTTTATCTCACTTGGCGCCGTAGCAAACGCTAGGTAGCCCTTGCAAGGATTTATATGCGTAATCTGCAAAAAATGACGCAACAAGGGCAAAGATTTCTTTTATTACAAGGACCTATTGGCAATTTTTTTGCTAAACTAAGTCAATGGTTACAAGCTCAAGACAAGCATGTGAGCAAAATAAATTTTAATGGTGGGGATGAACATTTTTATCCGAGCAAAAAATTTAAATCTACCTATAGCTTTCATGATAAGCCACAAGCTTTTAAAGATTATCTTGCCTATATTATTAAAAAAGAAAAAATAGATACTTTAGTCTGTTTTGGAGACTGTCGTATTTATCACCGTCAAGCTAAAGAACTAGCTCAAGAACTTGGTCTTAAGTTCTGGGTGTTTGAAGAGGGATACTATCGTCCTTATTATGTAACTCTCGAAGAGCATGGTGTTAATGCTTATTCTGAGTTACCGCGCGACGCTGAATTCTTTTTACAAGCAACGCAAAATCTCGAAGGCAAACCTGAAGTGCGTGAACCGCCTGCAGGTTTAAGACCCTTAGCTAAGGTTGCTTTTATTTATTACTTTTTTATCTGGTGGATGCGTAATGAGTTTAAATACTATCAACATCACCGTTCGACCAATTTATGGTTTTATACCTATCACCTGATTAAGGCTTGTTTAGTTTACTGGTTAAGCTATTTACCAGAAAAACATCTAATGCATAAAGTAGAAAACAAAGCGTTTACTGACTTTTTTATTTTTCCGCTTCAGTTAGCTATAGATAGCCAAATTAAAGTCCATAGTCAGGCAAAAAGCATGGCAACCTACCTCGGGCAGGTTTTAACTAGCTTTGCCCAAAATGCTCCGCGTCATACCAAATTAATTGTTAAACTGCATCCTCTTGATCGCGGTTTTAGCAACTACAAGTCCTTAATTGCCAAATACACTAAAGAGTATCCGCAATTAAAAGGACGAATAAAATATATAAAAAATATCCCTTTACCCATTTTAATGCGTAAAGCCAAAGGGGTAGTGGTAGTTAACTCTACTTCAGGGTTATCTTCGCTTATTCACGGTTTACCTACTTATACTTTAGGCTACTGTGCTTATAATTTTGCTCGCTTAACTCATCAAGGGAGTTTAGAGAGCTTCTGGAAAACTCCGCAAGCTCCAGAGCAGGTTGTAGAGCGAGCTTATAATCTTTACCACTTGTATCATACGCAAATTAATGGCAACTTCTACACGCGCATATATTTACCCTTGAGTGATCAAGTAGAAGACCTTATCGATTTAACGAACTATTATCACAATAGATTATGAGAAAAATAACTTTTTGCTGGCGCACCCTTCTGGTGGGCACTCTAGCTTTAACTTTGGCTTCTTGTGCCATAGTGCCTAAGTCAGGACCAACTACGAGTGCAGTAGTAAGTGCCGACGGCGAGCAAGTGCCAGATAGTTTACCTCTAGCCGTAATTGATGTAACTAACTCTATTGCCAACCAACTTTTTCAAGGGCAACAGCAACAAAACTTTTCTACCTTTGCACCAAGCAAGCAAGCTAATGGCAGCATAGGTCCAGGCGATGTAGTGCAGGTAATTCTCTGGGAAGCTTCTCCAGCAATTTTATTTGCTACTAACAGTAACCTAGCTAGCGATGCCGCTACAGGTTCGCAAGCAGTTACTTTACCTGGGCAAATGGTAGATTATAATGGTTACATTAGCGTACCTTTTGTGGGACGTGTTTCTGTAGCCGGCAAAACCCCACAACAAGTACAAGCTAACCTTGTGGCTCGTTTAAATAAATTAGCTAACCAACCGCAAGTGCTAGTTCAAGTTACAACTAACAATTCAGAAAATGTAACGGTATTACGTCAAGGGAACAGTGTACGCATGCCTCTAACGGCACATGGCGAGCGAGTTCTTGATGCTGTGGCTGTAGTTGGGGGCGTGGATGCAGGAATTCAAGATATTTCTGTGCAACTTACGCGCCAAGGACAAGTTAAAACTATTTCTTTAGCTAGTCTTGTTACCAACCCGCAACAAAACGTTCGTCTTGAGCCAGGCGATATAGTTTATCTGCTTACTAACCCTCTAAGCTTTACGGCAATGGGAGCAGTGGGTAAAAGTCAAGAAGTTAATTTCTCTGCCCAAGGTTTATCTTTAGCTCAAGCTCTAGCTCGAGTTGAAGGCTTAAATGATAACCTTGCCGATCCAAAAGGACTCTTTGTTTTCCGTTATGTTAATGTTGGCAGCCTCCCAGTTGAGCAACGGCAAAAATGGTTAAGCCAAGGCTATACGGCTGATAATAGTGTTCCTACTATTTATCGCCTCAATTTAAAAGATCCGCAAGCTATGTTCTGGTTACAAAAATTCCCAATTCAGGACAAAGACGTAGTTTACGTATCTAATGCTCCATTTGCAGAGTTCTCTAAATTTGTACGGTCAATTTATTACTTAATTAACCCAACTATTAATTTAGTTAACTCGATTAATGAAGAGTAGAGTAAAGGTTATTTAAAAAAAATAGCAAATACTTAAATGAGAAAACCACTTTAAGTTCTTTAGCTTGCTTTAAGTGAAGCTAGTTCACCTCGAGACAACTAGCCCGAGTCAGCTGTGGACTGACACAAGCAGTCACTACTTGTGCTGAGAAAACTAACTCACCATTTTTTGCTGACAAAATCAGTCACCTCTTGGGCTGACAAACAACTTAAGTAAGTTTAGAGTACTTAAATTAATGTGCAAGGATTAAATTCCTTCTAGTCTTAACCTTTACTCGCTTTTTTGCTTTAAGAAAATCCTTAAAGCAAACAAATAAAAAAATTAGCTCACAAGGGCAGGTTTGCCTGCCCTTGTGCTGGCATAAATAAGATTTTTTTTGGCCTCCATGTGAGGCTTTTTTTATAACTTGGGGTATAATATAAAAGAGTGAATCTCAGGAGGGAATATGCTCGGTAAAGGATTATCACTTAGTCTACTTAGTTGTCTGCTCGTCCTAAGTAGCCAAGCTAATACACAAGTTTCAGTAAAAGGGAATGGCTTTACCAGTCCAGGAAGTAGTACGTTTATTACCTCAGGTGCTCAGGGCACAACTATAGTTTATACCAATGGTAAAAACGGCGAGAAGGTTACAACCTTTGCGCCAAAACAATTTTCCTATCCCTTAAACTTTATTCGTAGTAACAATGCTTACTACAAAACTAATTACTCTTATCTTGATCATATTGACTATGGTTTATACACACGTTACAATCTGGCAAATCAGCTAGCTTTAAACTACAATAGCCAGCAAGTAACTTACAAACCTTATGTTTATATGGGGACTTTTGTTGCTACAGGACGTAGTAATATCTATGGCCATGAGAACTATAGTGCTTCGGTGTTAGGTACGGGAATTACTCTTCCTTTTGTGGGGGGAAGTAAAATTAGCCTCGAAGCAAGTGTAGTTTCTCCTAACTACCAAGACAGCTTTTGGCGTCGGCGTTGGTAATAGGATTTTATGACACAACAACCCAATCACTTGATTAATGTCACCGCATTTATTTTACTTTGCTGTTTAGTGAAGTACTTTTTTGCGGATTTTGCGAATATGTTACTCATCTCGGTAGTGTTTGCCATTATCTTACGCCCGATGATTAACTTTTTAGCCCATCGTTTAAAATTTCCCTTTTTACTTTCGCTTTTAACCATTTTTATTGGTTTTATTATCTGCTGGGTAATTATAGGGCTTATTGTTAATAACACCGTAAACCAGTTTATTAACAACTTCCAAGTTATTACGCAACGTTTATTAGTGCGCATCAATACTCTCCACGACTGGTTATTTCCGTGGTTACAACGTTTAGGTTTAGAGCTTGATCCACAACAAAGTTTAACTTCGATTATAACTGACAATATTAACCCGACCATGGTTACCGAACTTATGAAACGTGTCTGGTTTAGCCTGACAAGTTTTATGTCCAGTATGGTGATAATTATTTTAACCTTGATCTTTATTCTTATAGATATAGATTTCTGGCAACACCGTCTGGGGCAAGTTCTTAAAGACAAACCACAAGGGTTACAACATGTTTATTTAATGTTTAGTGCCGTAGCGACTTACATTAAGAAAAAATTCTTAATCTCTTGCTTAACGGCAGTAACTGTACTAGTGCTTTGTGTTCTTTTCAATGTGCAGTTTGGGGTAATGTGGGCAGTTTTAACTTTTGCGTTTAACTTTATTCCAAACGTTGGGGTGTTTATAGTTTCGGCACCAATGATTGCCCAAGCTTTTATGCTCAATTCTATGGGCACAGCCGTAGGTTTTACTACTGCAATTACCGTAGTGCACTTTTTTACGGGAAATGTAATAGAACCGCGTTACATGTCTAAACATTTAAATCTTTCGAATACTGTTGTTTGGGTGAGTGTTATTTTCTGGGGAATAATCCTCGGTCCGGTTGGGATGCTTTTAGCTATACCTTTAACTACAACTATTCGTATTTTGCTTTCTATGAGTCCACATTACGCAAAACTTGCTTCGATGATGGAAGGAGAGACCTCAAGATACGATGATAGTCAAGAAAAGGTTAATGTGCATCTCTTAGCTCGAGAACAAGCTTTAGCAGAACGCCAAAACAATAAAAGCAAGAAAAAGAAAAACAAAAAGTAGTTAACTTTTTTATTTCAACAAAAAACGAACAACAAAGTTCTAATTTATACTCCTCTGAGTTGCTAAGGCTCAGAGGTTTTTTTATGGGGTGATTTTTTTGCGAGGAAGGAGAGATATTGCGAGAAGATCCTAGTGAGGGGTAGTAGTTTTGTTGGGATAGGGTGAGTAGTTTGTAGGATAGGGTGAGTAGTTTGTAGGATAGGGGATAAGTAGTTTTGCAAGATGAGTGTAAGTAGTTTTGTAATATGAGGGTAAAAGTTGTTTTGTTGTGTGAGGGGAGTAAAGGTAGATGAGTATTTTTGTTGGCTAAGAAAGAAGAGTAATTTGCTTGGGATCTGAGTATTTTGCTTGGCGAGCGAGGGCTTTGGGGTATAATAGACAAAGCACTTCCTTTGCTTAAGCAAGAAGCAAGCAAAACAAAACTAATTTCCTAGCTCAACTTAAGATTGTTTCAATCCAAGAAGTTGAAAAATTTTTGCACAAATAGATTTTATGGAAACCACAAAAGATTTACTTCTTCCTGAATTGCATTTCTTAGGCACAGCTTACTCTACCACTACCCTAGGCAAGATCACTTATTTTGCTAATGGTAAGGGGTATGAGCATGAGCAAAGAAGTTCAGGAAAATATGAATTGATTAACTTAAACTCGGTGTCTATAGACGGAGGCTTAAAGTCTTCGGGCAAGTTTATTAATAATTCCGAGCAAACTCTCCTTAAAAACGACCTCGTAATGGTTTTAAGTGACCTTGCCTATGGTAATTTTTTAGGTAAAGTAGCAATAATCCCTGAGGACAATAAATATGTTCTCAATCAAAGGGTAGCTCTGTTACGAGTGATAAACGAGAATATAGATCCTTACTACCTCTTTACGTACATTAATGCCAAACAAAAGTATTTCAAAAGCATGGGGGCAGGTACTTCACAGTTAAATCTAGGTAAAGATGCGGTATTAAACTTTCCTGTGAGCTATCCTGACTTTGCTGAACAAAGAAAAATTGGTAACTTATTTAGAGAAGTAGATACAAAAATTGCATTATTAGAGCAAGCTTGGCAAACGGGGCAAGAATTAAAAAGTTCGCTTATTTACAAGCTTCTTGCCGTACAAGCAAATGGTCAACCTCAGTTAAGATTTACAGGTTTTAGTCAACCTTGGGTAAAAGAGCAAGTAAAAAATGTCTTTGATGAAATTACCCGCGGACAAGTGCTAGCTGTATCTAAGATGAGTAGTGTAGCAACTCCCGAGTATCAATATCCTGTTTACTCTTCGCAAACTTTAAATAATGGGGTAATAGGCTATTACAAGCAGTATTTATTTGAGAATGCTATTACTTGGACTACCGATGGCTATGCAGGACGCGTTACTTATCGTCCTGGTAAATTCTACAGTACAAATGTAAATGGTGTGCTAATTTCACATCGAGGCTTAGCTAACAAGGTTATTGCTGAAGCTTTAAACCGCGTAGCTCATAAATATGTAGCTAAAGGAGGCATTCCTAAGCTCATGAACAATGTTATGGCAATAGTAGAGTTTGAGTATCCTGTAGAGGGAGAAGAGCAAGCTAAACTAAGTACTTTCTTTACTGAGCTAGATCAGTTAATAGATTCTTATCATAGACAACTAGAACTCTATAAAAAGCTCAAGGCTGCTCTAGTACAAAAAGTTATAGTACCTTAAAAAAAACACCTTTACCTATCTTTATCTCCAATAAGCAAAGAAAAGAACAAAACAAGAAGAACAAAGCAAGTAAAAAAGCAAGCAAAGAAAACAAAGCAAAAAACAAGTAAGCTTTTTTTCTGGTCTCAAGTTGCTTAAATAGGTTTTAGGTTGAAGTTAAAAAAGAGTAAAAAAAGTAAAAAAATACATAAAATTTTTTACACTTTTAAATAAAACTTTTGTATAATAAAAGGACAGAGATTCTATTAAACTTGACAATTAATTATAGTTTCCAACTATATTAATTTAAGAGTCCTTATTTAAAACGTTATAAATTATGGATCCGAAGAGCACCTCTCTTCGGATTTTTTTATGAGCAAAATTTTTACTAAGAATGTTTGTGAATCTTTTTAGTAAAAAGTCCTCAGTAAAGAGCCCTCGATTTTTTTATGTATCGAGGGTTAATTTACATAATAAGCTTTAAATAAATACTGGTATTTGGCAAGAAATACTTTAAGTTTCGGTTATAATAAGTTTTATTATGCTTGTAAACAAGTAATTTTTTTCAAAAATTAAGAAAATATCATGACAAAACAGATTATACAGGGTACTTTACCTAGTTTTACTGGGTATAGTGGACCTTGGGTAATAGAAAAAATGAAGAAATTCTTCGTAAAATCTACTCAAGGACAGGTGCTGGCAGTGCCTAAAGCCAACACTATTTTAGCCCCTATATATATCCGTTCCAATCATTAGAAGATATAGATAATGGGGTCTCAGGATACTCTAAAGAATACTTATCTAGGAATGTTACAACTAGTACTTTATCTTTCCTTGGAGGTAAACTTTATAGTAGCCATGTAAATAGTGTTCTTGGCTTTAAGAACACGTTTGCAGATAAAGCTATAGCTAAAACTTTAAGCAAGTTTAAGCATGTAGCTACAGCAGGAAATGCTAATAGCAAGTTAGAAGAAGTAAAATTTATTATTCTAACGGATCCTGCTGAGCAAAGAGTAAGAGACTTCTATCTAGATGTTAATAGTAAGGTAGTTTCTCAAGAAAACTCCTTAAATTCATTTAGACCTTCTAAAACTACAGTTAGTAAAAATGTAATTCAGCCTGAATTAAGATTTCCAGGTTTTAAGGATCCTTGGCACACTAAAACTTTAAAGCAGTTATGTGAATGGAGTAAAGGTTCTGATTTACAAAAAGATAAATTAAATTATGAAGGAAAAGGAGAACTAGCTCTTCATTATGCTCAACTTTTTTCTTTTGGTAATTTTATATTTCCAAAAGATATAGTTACTTATACAGAATCTAATGAGGGGGTATATATTCCATTAAACTCTTTGCTATTTGCTGATTCATGTAAAACCCCTTCAGCATTAGCAATCACAAGTGCGATTGATACTCCTAACGTCAGAGCTTCTAGTGGTACAATAATCGGAAGTATGAATAAAAGGACTGACGCCTCTTTTATATCTTTTCAACTAAATTGGAAAAAGCATCTTTTCACACCTTACATTACAGGAACTGGTGTAGGTCATATTAGTGCTAAGGGGTTAAGCTGTATTAAAGTTAATGTAACTTCATTAGAGGAACAACAAAAAATCGGTAACTTCTTTAAAGATATAGATGAAATAATATCAGAATCTAAAAAAGTTAATAAGGTTTTTTTAGAGATACGCAATAGCTTAGCCTATCAAATGACAGCAAATTCTTTAGAAGAAGCTCCTAACTTAAGGTTCTCTTCTTATAAAGAAAAATGGAAAAGAGTTCTCTTAAGTGATATAGTCGAAATCATGGGGGGAGGAACTCCTTTAACAACAAATCCAGAGTTTTGGGAAGGTGGAACGGTTAATTGGTTTACTCCTGCAGAGATTGAAAACAATAAAGTTTATATATCCGATAGCGAGAGAAAAATAACTGAAGCTGGTTTAAAATCCAGTTCAGCAAAAATATTACCTATAAACTCAGTACTGTTTACTTCTAGAGCGAGTATAGGTAAAGCTGCTATTTTGTCTGCAGAAGCCTCAACAAACCAAGGATTTCAATCCTTTATTCCTAAAGAAGGTAAATCTCTAACTTACTTTATTTATCTGCTAACAGCTAGGGTTAAAGATTTTGCATTAAAAAATGCAACAGGAACTACTTTTTTAGAGGTGTCATCTTCAACATTAAAAAGTATGTTAGTAAGAATTCCTAGTTTAGAAGAGCAAGAAAAGATAGCTAAACTTTTTGCTGATTTAGATAAGTTATATGAAACAAGAAGTAGTTATATAAAAAACATTGAATTACTAAAACAAGCATTATTACAAAGAATGTTTATTTAAAAAGCATGCAAATAGTCCTCGACACATTGTGTTGAGGACTTATTTATTATGCTTATCTCATATCGATCTAAAGAGGCGTTTTCTGTATTAATGATTTTTCTTTCGGTTATAATATTTACTATCGCCAAATACAATAAAGTTATCCAAATTAAGATAACTC
Source organism: Psittacicella melopsittaci (assembly GCF_003585925.1). GTDB lineage: Bacteria > Pseudomonadota > Gammaproteobacteria > Enterobacterales > Psittacicellaceae > Psittacicella > Psittacicella melopsittaci. The sequence continues at coordinate 76,631 of NZ_NRJH01000012.1, read as the reverse complement.
TTTCAAAAATTAAGAAAATATCATGACAAAACAGATTATACAGGGTAATTTACCTAGTTTTACTGGGTATAGTGGTCCTTGGGTGATAGAAAAAAGTAAAAAGATCTTCGTAAAATTGACCCAAGAGCAGGTACTGACAGTGCCTAAAGCCAACACTATTTTAGCCCCTATATATATATCCCTTCCAATTATTAGCAGATATAGATAATGGGGTCTCAGGATACTCTAAAGAATACTTATTTAGGAAGGTTACAACTAGTACTTTATCTTTCCTTGGAGGTAGACTTTATAGTAGCCATGTAAATAGTGTTCTTGGCTTTAAGAACACGTTTGCAGATAAAGCCATAGCTAAGACTTTAAGTAAGTTTAAGCATATAGATTCAGCAGGAAATGCTAATCGCAAGTTGGAAGAATTAAAATCTAGTATTCCAACTAATTCTGCTATACAAGTAAAGGTATGGAATACCTTTACAACCCCGATAAATAATGTATTTAAGGAAAGTACCTTAAATACTCCTAAATCAAGCAATAAGGTTGCCTCTGTAAAACCTGTAGCTAGGAAGAAGCGAGATCAACCTAGATTAAGGTTTCCTGAATTTACTAGAAAATGGAGCACCTCTACATTATCTAAGTTTTTAGAGCTTCCTATACAAGAAAAAGTTGAGGTTACTTCTATAGATCAATTGCTTACTTTAAGATTGCATTTAAAAGGATTGGCTCTGTGTAAAGATATTAACCTACAACTAGGTGCAACCGATTATTATAAAAGAACAGCAGGTCAATTAATCTATGGTAAGCAAAACTTTTTAAATAAAGCGATAGCAATAATCCCTAAAGAGTTTGATGGAAAATGTAGTTCAAAAGATGTTCCTTCTTTCAATATAAAATATGGTGATCCAGACTTTATATATTACTGCATAACAAGAGATTCATATATTAAATCCAAAGAGATGTATGCTAAAGGAACTGGATCAAAAAGGATATCTGAAAAATCTATTTTAACTTTTGAAATTATATTTCCTTCACTAGAAGAGCAACAAAAAATAGGTAACTTCTTTAAAGATATTGAAGAAAAGATATCTTCCTTAAACAACGCCATTAATGTTTTAGTGAAATTAAAGTCTTCTCTAGGACAAAAAGTTTTCCCTATAAACGATAACAAAAAACCTGAGCTGAGATTTGCTGGATTTAGTTCAGACTGGAAAAGTACTAAGTTAAAGGAGTTCTGTACTTGGAGTAAAGGATCTGACCTAAAGAAAGATAAATTAAACTTTGAAGGGAAAGGTGATTTAGCTCTCCATTATGGTGATCTATTTGCTTTAAAAGGTTATATCACTAGAGAAAGTCTTTTAACTTACACTGAGTATGACGAAGGAGCATACATCCCAACGAACTCTCTTTTATTTCCAGATTCAGATGTAACTCCTTTAGGCTTAGCAACAGCAAGTGCAATAGACACACCTAATGTTAGAGCTTCAGGTGGAGTAATAATAGGGGCGATAAAAGATGCTAATGTTGCTTCAAGTTTTATTGCTGAACAGTTAGTTTGCAACAAAGAAAAATTCTATCCTTTTATTACTGGTACAACTGTTAGACATATTAATCCTAAAGGTTTAGAAGCAATTAAAGTGCTTATTCCTTCTTTAGAAGAGCAACTTAAAGTAAGTAGTCTCTTTAAAGAGTTAGAGGCTTTAGAGAGAAAGCTTATCAAGCAAAAAACTAATTACGAAGTTTTTAAACAAGCTTTATTACAACGTATGTTTGTATAAACTAAATAAGTCCTCGACACTTTGTGTTGAGGACTTATTTATTATGCTTATCTAATATCGATCTAAAGAGGCGTTTTCTGTATTAATGATCTTTGTTTCGGTTATAATATTTATTATCGCCAATACAATAAAGTTATCTCAATTAAGATAACTCTTTCAAAAATTAAGAAAATATCATGACAAAACAGATTATACAGGGTACTTTACCTAGTTTTACTGGGTATAGTGGACCTTGGGTAATAGAGAAAATGAAGAATTTCTTCATAAAACCTACCCAAGAACAGGTGCTGACAGTGCCTAAAGCCAACACTATTTTAGCCCCTATATATATCCGTTCCAATCATTAGAAGATATAGATAATGGGGGCTCAGGATACTCTAAAGAATACTTATCTAGGAATGTTACAACTAGTACTTTTTCCTTCCTTAGAAGTAAACTTTATAGTAGCCATGTAAATAGTGTTCTTGGCTTTAAGAACTCGTTTGCAGATAAAGTTATAGCAGGAAATAATAGCAAGTTAGAAGAATTATTAAAATCTAGTATTCCAACTAATCCAGCTATACAAGTAAAGGTATGGAATACCTTTACAATCCCTATTAACAATAATGTATTTAAGGAAAGTACCTTAAATACCACTAAATCAAGCAATAAGGTTGCCTCTGTAAAATCTGTAGCTAAGAAGAATCGAGATCAACCTAGAATAAGGTTTCCTGAATTTACAGACAAATGGAGCACCTCTACATTATCTAAGTTTTTAGAGCTTCCTATACAAGAAAAAGTTGATGTTACTTCTGTAGATCAATTGCTTACTCTAAGATTGCATTTAAAAGGATTGGCTCATTGTAAAGATGTTAATCTAAAACTAGGAGCAACCGAGTATTATAAAAGAACAGCAGGTCAATTAATCTATGGTAAGCAAAACTTTTTAAATAAAGCGATAGCAATAATACCTAAAGAGTTTAATGGAAAATGTAGTTCAAAAATGGTTCCTTCCTTTAATATTAAATATGGTGATCCAAATTTTTTATATTACAACATTACCAGAGATGCGTTTCTCAAATCTAAAGAAATGCATGCGAATGGGACAGGATCAAAACTTGTAACTGAAAAAGCTATATTAACTTTTGAAATTATATTTCCTTCATTAGAAGAACAACAGAAAATAGGTAACTTCTTTAAAGACGTTGACAATAAAATTACTAGTCTACAAAATACATTATCGATAACAAAAGAACTAAAACGAACCTTAATTTCGAAGCTTCTTGTTGTGAAAAACGGAGAACAACCTGAATTAAGATTTCCTGAATTCTATGTGCCATGGGTAAAAAATAAAGTAAATCATATTTTTGATGAGATCACTCGTGGCGAAGTTCTTCCAATGAATAAAATTAAGGAATTACCAACGACAGAGTATAAATATCCTGTATATTCCTCTAAAATCACAAATTATGGTATTGCTGGATATTATAATCAATATTTATTTGAAAACTCTATCACTTGGGCTACAGATGGAGCTTATGCTGGTACGGTAGCTTTTAGAAAGGGTAAGTTCTTCAGTACCAATATTAATGGAGTATTGCTTTCTAACAAAGGTTACTCCAATACAGCAATGGCTGAAATTTTAAATCTAGTTACTTATAAACATGTGTCTAGAGCAGATAATCTTAAGCTAATGAACACAACGATGGCTGAAATTTTAATCTTTTATCCTAGTGAAATTTCAGAACAACATCAAATTTCAAGTTTTTTAACAGAGATTGATAATTTAGTTTTTACTTACGAAAGAGCTATAGAAAATCACAAGACTCTAAAACAAGCTCTATTACAACGTATGTTTGTTTAACCCAGTGATTAAAGTCCTCGACACTTAGTGTTGAGGACTTATTTATATTGTAGAAAGTATTAAAGAGGCGTTTTCTATATTAATGATCTTTCTTTCGGTTATAATATTTACTATCGCCAAATACAATAAAGTTATCCTGATTAAGATAACTATTTCAAAAATTAAGAAAATATCATGACAAAACAGATTATACAGGGTACTTTACCTAGTTTTACTGGGTATAGTGGACCTTGGGTAATAGAAGAAATGAAGAAAATCTTCGTAAAATCTACCCAAGGACAGGTGCTGACAGTGCCTAAAGCCAACACTATTTTAGCCCCTATATATATATCCGTTCCAATCATTAGAAGATATAGATAATGGGGTCTCAGGATACTCTAAAGAATACTTATCTAGGAATGTTACAACTAGTACTTTATCTTTCCATGGAGGTAAACTTTATAGCAGCCATGTAAATAGTGTTCTTGGCTTTAAGAATACGTTTGCAGATAAAGCTATAGCTAAAACTTTAAGTAAGTTTAAGCATATAGCTGCAGCAGGAAATATTTATCTGAAGTTGGATGAATTAAGATTATACACTTCAACAAATCCTGCTGAACAAGTAAAGGAACAAAACACCTTTACAGACTCCATTAAAAAAAGCTCGGCTAAGAAGACAAGTAACCAACCTAAATTAAGGTTTGCTGGATTTAGTAAAGACTGGAATAAGACTAAACTAGGAGATCTTGTAAGCATTACGACTGGTAAGGTTAACTTAGATGAAGCTGATGAAAATGGTAAGTATAACTTTTATACCTGTGGTATCAAAGTTTTAAAAACAAATTCATATGCATTTGAAGGACCTGCGATAACTATAGCAGGTAATGGATCCATTGGCTTTATGCAGTTAGTTGATGGAAAGTTTAATGCTTATCAACGAACATATGTATTGCAGAATTTTAAAGCAGATCGTAGTTTTATATTTAATGTAATAAAGAAGCCTCTGGATAAGAAAATTAAAATGGAATCTAGAGGTGGTGTTATACCATATATAGTTCTTGATATGCTCACTGATCTGCACTTTCATTTACCTGAAGAAATAGAACAACAAAAAATAGGTAACTTTTTTAAAGATCTTGATAAACTAATTCAGATGTCTAAAGTTTTGAAAGAGAATTACTCCATATTGAAAGAATATCTACTTCGTCAGTTGATTCCTTCAACAAGAAATCCAATTCCAAGATTAAGATTTGCTTCTTTTGATAGTCCATGGGATGTGATTACTTTTGAGAAAATAGGCTCGGTAAAATCTTGTAAGAGGGTGCTTATAGAGCAGACTACACCAGAAGGTGATATACCTTTTTATAAAATAGGAACTTTTGGTGGACAGGCTGATGCTTACATTACTCGTGAGTTATTTGAAACTTATAAGAGTAAATATCCATATCCTAAAAAAGGCGATGTGATGATGTCTGCAATTGGGACTATAGGAAAAAGTATAGTTTATAATGGCGAAGAAGCGTACTATAAGGATTCTAATATTATTTGGTTAACAAATGATAAAGGTATTGATAGTAAATTTTTACAAATTTTATTAAGTATAGTAAATTGGGGTGCTGAAGGTAGTACTCTTCGTAAGATTAGTAGTAAAGATATATTAAATATGCTTACGGTTCTCCCTAGTAAAGAAGAACAGATAAAAGTTTCTAATTTAATTACAGACGTGGAAAATCATATTAAAGAGCTATCTTCTAAAATATCTTCTCTTGAAAGGTTTAAGCAAGCTCTTTTACAAAGAATGTTTGTTTAAGCTTTAAATTACATATAAGTCCTTAACACTTTGTGTTGGGGACTTATTTATATTGCAGAAAGTATTAAAGAGGCGTTTTCATATCAATGATGATCCTTCTTTAGGTTATAATATTTACTATTGTTACATATAAAATACGCTCTAAAGAGCAAAATTACCAAAAATTAAGAAAAAATCATGACAAAACAGATTATACAGGGACCAACACTCAGATTTCCTGAGTTTAGTACTCCTTGGGTAAGAGATCAAGTTAAGAATATCTTCGATGAAATAACTCGTGGACAAGTACTTGCAGTATCCAAAATGAGTCCTGTTCCTACCCCTATATATATATATCCTGTTTATTCATCACAGACAGTGAATAATGGAATTATCGGTTACTACAACGAATACCTTTTTGAGGACGCTATAACTTGGACTACCGATGGTTATGCAGGACGTGTAACATTTCGTTCAGGAAAGTTCTATAGTACTAACGTAAATGGAGTTCTTATTTCTCATCGTGGATATAGTAACAAAGCTATGGCAGAAGCTCTCAATAGGGTTGCTTTTAGGTATGTGGCTAAAGCTGTTATTCCTAAGTTAATGAATAATGTGATGGAGCAGATAGTGTTTACTTATCCTCCTGATCTTGCAGAACAGCAAAAAATCGGTAACTTCTTTAAAGATGTTGACAATAAGATAACTAGTCTACAAAATGCATTATCTAAAATAAAAGAACTAAAACAGTCTTTAATCTATAAACTTCTAGTTGTTAAAAACGGAACTCAACCTGAACTAAGATTTCCTGAGTTTACCTATCCATGGTCTGAAAATAAAGTAGAAAATATTTTTGATCGTTTTATCAGTGGTGAGATTAAAAATGTAACAGACCTTGTTAAGGATAAACAAACTGAAACTTATAAATATCCTGTTATTACTTCTCAAACAACAAATAACGGTATTTGTGGATATAGTGACACTTATTTATATAGCGACTGCATAACCTGGGCTACTCATGGTGCTAATGCTGGAGCTGTATTTTATAGGGAAGGAAAGTTCCTTGCAAGTGAACTTTGTTCAATGGCTATTTCAGATAAAGGGTATGGCAATTTTGCTATGGCTGCTATCTTAAATAATGAAGCATACAAACATGCTACCAGAGCTGGAATTCCAAAAGTTAGTAAGACAACTTTTAAGCAGATTGTAATAAAATATCCTCAAGATCTTGCTGAGCAACAAAAGCTAAGCAACCTCTTTAAAGATCTTGATAATTTATTCTCTCAATTAGAACTAACTATTGAACACCACAAAACCCTAAAACAAGCCCTTCTCCAAAGAATGTTTGTTTAAGTAAAAAAAATCCTAAAAACTGAAAAAAATTTCCCATTTTCTAAAAAATGGAGTAAAATATATGAGTATTCACTAAATTGGAACTAGTGAATAATCTTTTGAGGGTCCCTAAGCTTTTTTTTGCTTCAAGCTTACGAGTCCTTGAAAAATTTAAAAGGGTATGTCCGAAAAAGGTTTTTCCTTTTTCGGATTTTTTATGCAAAAAAAAATAGGACGCAACATAACGCTGTGTCCTATTCGCATGTATTTAAGTTTACAGAATGCAAATATAATAACATATAAATGTTATAAATTTCTAGATTTCCTTTTTAGATATTTCTTATTCTTCTATAAGTTCCTCATCGTTCTTTCTAACTTGAGTTTTGCGTTGATGATAGAGCTCTTCTTGTTGATCTAAAAAGTTTAACGCCTGTCCAAGGTTGCCTTGGAAATCAAGAACATAGTTTGGATAATCAATTGGCATATTCTGTTGCAGATAAGCTTTTTTGCCATGGTCAAGAAGCATAATTAAACCAAAGTCATCTTCGGTTCGAATTAAGCGTCCTAAGCCCTGCTTAAAGATAATATAGCCATCGGCATTATAGTACTGTGAGTAATAGTAGTTAGAGTTTTGCGCATAGAGCTTACTTAAAGTATTGTAATAAGCATTGAGTTGTGGATTTGGATATTTATCCATAATAATTAATGAGAGCTTATCCCCTTTAATATCTACCCCTTCCCAAAACGAACGTGTCGCTACCACCACTGTACGTGGATCGCTTTTGAGGCTTTCAATAAGAAAGTTATTGGTAACTTCACGGTCTTGCCATAACACCTTGAACCTTGCCTTATCTACGGCATCTTCTTTTTCAGCAAGAGTTGGCACTTGACGATTTTTCTCAAAATCTGCCATAACTTGCTTTTCTACCATAGTATCAAGCATTTCCTGTAATTTTTTACTCACATATTTTACGCGTTGATTTGAAGTACATAACCAGAGGCAACGTCCTTTATTGCGATAAATTAAAGCAGCCGCGTCGTTTTCGCCTTTGTTGTTTTGCATATAAAAATATGCTCTTTGGTGATGACGAAACGGTGAAGCTACTATATCAACATTGGCGTATTTTATTCCCAGAGTTTGGGTAAAACGCGAACAATCTTGAGCAATACTAAGAGTTGCCGAAGTAAGTACCCATTTGGCTTTAGCAAAAGCCGAGCGTAAATTACTAAAGGCTTGAATTGACTCGAGCGGTTTTAAATTAAAGACAATTTGCTTGCGTTGCTCATCTACATCAAGCATTACATAAGCATACTTTTGTCTTTGGCTGTCAGTGTAACCTGTATAGCGACTAAAGTAAGATAAAACCTCATACATTTGATTGAGTGTTTCAAGTTTAAACTCGGCATCACGAATTTCCTTTTGAATCAAGGCATTGCTTTGCTCGACCTCTTGGGCTGTGAGTTCGCCAGGAGTTTCAAGATCTTTTTCCAAGCGACTAATTTGCTCTCGGAGCATCGGCTTGATTTTTTGGTAGAGGCGACGCATGCGAGTAAAGGCCTGCATTACTAATTCCCAAGGGGTAGCTTGAGGTTCATCTTGTTGCCAAAAGTTTACTTGCTTGGTAATAAAGCTACTATGCCAAGTGCGAGCAATTGCCAGATCCATTGGACTTTCAAGACCACGTTGTAATAATTGCCCAGGCGTAGGTGCTACCGCATGTCCTGGATGTAAAGCTAACTCAGCCCAGCAGTATTCTTTGCTGGTGTAGTTGACATAGTTGAGGTTGTTTTTCTTGACTTCTTGCTCGTGGACATTTTCGGCAATATAAAACAAAGTATTTTGCAAGTTAACAATGGTATGCTTGAGCATTTCAATTTCTTGCCTAATCCCTGTATAAGCACGATTGAGTCCTTGTTGGGCAAGGCTCTTAATTAAGCCCAGTTGCCCCTGAGTGAGATTTTTCTCAGGTTGAGGCAAGTCAAGAGGGCGAATGGCATTTAACTCTTTAACTTGAGCTTGTAATTGTTCGATATGATGCTCGAGCTCAAGTTGCTGATGCGCTTTATTAAACAGAGTTATCTCTTTGGCTTCAAACTCAGGCGGACAAGGGATTTGCTCGAGTTGTTCTGCAAATTTACAGCCTAGTTGATGCTCGCTAAGAGCTTGCTCTTGCAATAAGGCAACTATAGTAAGAGCCAGACGTAAATTATCTGTCACTTGCTTATCCTGCCAGTTTTGCAGTTGAGCAAGGCTTAATTTAAGTTGGCGATAATCACTTACTCCAGTTAAGGCTTGTAACTCTGCCTCTTGGCTCGTAAAGAACTTACCCAGAGCTTTTAAGTGCGGATACTGATTTACAAAAGCACTCATGCGTTGGCTAGCATCCTTGCCTAACCAGTTTTGTACGAACTGAGCATTTTGAGGTTGCTCGAGCAAATAGAGTACCTTGCCTTTGTAGTTAATTCTTTGTTCGCCCGTAAAGATATTACGAGCTTGCTCAAGGTAGCTAAGCAGATCACGAGCTCGAGTGTTGCTCAGTTCTTTTTTATGCTCTTGATTGAAGTTTTCTTCGCAAGCATTGAGTTGCTCTATGTAACCTTGTAAGGCTTGCAAGCGTTTTTTCTCGCTTTTAACTTGAGCTTTTAAGCTCTCGAGTTGGGGAGCAAAAAGCTCTTGCCATTTGTCTTGGCGATAGCTCAGAGCTTTAGTTTGAGCAAGATAACGTTTTTCTTCTTGAGCTTGATCGAGAGGAGCTAAAAGATCGCGTCCTAAAGTTCGTCCTGCCTCTACTAGATGCTCGGCAGGATAAGTTAAGAGAGAAAAACTATAGTTAGGGCGTTTGTTTTCTTGATCGGCAACTAGCACTAGGTCACTGGCACTAACGCTTGTTTGTTCACCATAAAACTCTAAATCAAGCAGGCTTTCTTTGTGTACTTTACTGCTGGTGCCCAGATTTAACTGATTATGCCCACGCAATAAAGCTTGGGTCATTTGCCAAGCTTGCCCATAGCGTTGCTTAAAGTCAACAACTACTTGTAAAGGGTTAACCCAAGCTCTTGGACTGTTCTCGTGCTGTTGGCGCCAATCTTGTATTTGTTTTACCAGTCTTGACTCCACTGGGACATTAAGCACATTTAAGTTGGCAAGAATATTGCCGTCTGGTGTGCTAAGTTGGCGATTTTGTTCATAGAGTAGAAGCTCTCTTTGCCAACTTAGAGGCAAGCTAGCATACTCAGGCTTACACCAAATTGACAAATTCTTACTAAAGAGCTGATAGTCCTTGGCAGCTAAGCCAGCCAGACTTTGCTGGAGCGAGCTAAGAAAATGATTCACTTGCCCTTGTTTGTTTTTACTATAGGCAAGGTTAGCTTCTTGACTTAAAAACCAAGCTACAGGTAAATAATCTATACCAGGTAAATGACAACGTGCCTGAGCAATAAACTCTTCAGTTTGGGCAAGGCTTTCACTATCAACATAGTCAGGGAAATATGCCCAAGCATTGTCTTGCAGATCACTAAAAGGTGCCGTGTACATATTATTGGACATAGGTAATTCTTTGAGTTCATTACTTATGTCGGTAAGAACATTGAGCATTTCTTCAGGGGTAATGCGAATAGCCTCACTATTGGTGAGAACATGAGGCAGGTTATGTGCCTCATCGACAATAATTGCTTGGCAGTCTTTATTTAATCCTTCGCTATTAGCTTGATAGTACAGCGTATTATGATTGAGAATAACTAGTTTTGCTTCTTTTACTTTTTCTCTTACTTGTAAATATGGGCATTTTTGCGCATATTTACAATTGTTCATACTACACTCTTTGCGGTTAAGAAAAAGAAAACTGCGTTGTTCTTCGTTTACGCGTAATTTACCAGGCAAGTTATCAAAATCAAGTTTGTGAACTGCGTCTTCCTGGGTTATGAGCCAGCGGTTTAATTGCTCAATTAAATAGCCACTAAAAGCAACTTCGTGCCCTTCATTGATAATGGATTTGTTAGTAGTTGCTTGGATTACCAGGTCTTGTTTGGTTTTACCTCGTTTTACATGGTAAAGCGAGGATAAAAAAGAGTCTTCGTCTTGGTAGTCATTACGTAAAAAAGCTAAAGCACGAGGACAAAAGTAGTTACTTTGTCCTTTAAAAACTATATGGCGCATGCCCGTAAGATGCTCGGTTGGCCAGTCAAACTCGAGAGCCCGGAGGTCTACAGCATAGGGATCTTGCACCACCTTGCCGAACTCAAGGTCTTTTTGTAGTTGGATTTTAGTTGCCTCAACCTGCTCTTTTACTTTTTGGTACTCAGACTGACTTAGAGACTTGAATTTTTGTTGAATATGTAATTGCAGCTTTTGTGCTTTTTGACTCAGCTGAATAATCGTTTGGATTAACTCAGGTAGTTCTTTGCTTAGTTGCTCTTGCAGAGCCTTCATAAAAGTAGAAACGATTACACGTTGATTGGCAAAGAGAATTGGCACTAAATAAGCAAAGGATTTACCCGTTCCTGTTGGTGCTTCACGGACAAGAGTTTTTTCGTCTTGCTGTAATTGCTCAAGTTCGGGACTAAGAAAAGCATTGCTCGCAGCTTTAAAGTACTCATCGCCAACGTCAGGTGTTTCCACTTCAGGGCTAGCATTAGACTCAAGGTAGTCGGCTAGTTTTTTGCCTAGTTCAATTTGCTGGCTCGAAGCTTTAAAATCTTCGCTATAAACTTGATTGAGTTTACTCAGGCTCTTTTTTAATTGTGCCGAACTTTGCTCGTCTTCTTGAAAAAACGCTAAAACGGTGGCATAGGCAAGGAGGTTGAGTTCTTCAACCTGTTTTTCTGGAACTTGTTGACTGAGTTCTTGATAATTAGCTTGCGCTAGTTGCTGTAAAAATTGAATTTTTATCGGAGTTGGATCTAGCTCACTTAAAGTTAAACCTTGTTGTAGACTTTGATTGAAATTAGCCTTTTCGAGGCTTTTTTGGTAGACTTTGAGGAGCGAATCTAAAATATGGAGCACGGCTTTTTGCCCCTGCTGCATTAAAGCAACAAGAGCTATACCCTGATCAAGATCGGGTTGGGGTGAATTAAAGTGCTGAGCAAGAATTTTACTCAGATGAATTTGTTCTTGCTTTTGGCTATTAGTGCCTTCGAGCAAATTAGCTATAGCACAAGCAAGTTCTACTTGCTCGGGGCGATATTTGAATTTGTCTTCTTCGAGGCGTGCCAGAAGAATGAAAAAAGATTGGACGTAGTTCTTTAGACTCATAGAGTAAAAATGCAGTTTTCGTTAAAATAATATTCGTTCGTTAGATATAGTTTATTATACTAGGTTTAGGAGAAAAAAAGCGTATTTTTATTAGTAAACCTAGCAAAAAACTCCCCAAAAATCATGCTTTAAGTAATTTAATTGGCACTGGGGTTTATTTATGTTAAAATGCATTTACAACTTATTACTAACTCAAGAAATTAGATGACTGAAAAGAAAGAGAATTTGCTTGTAGATGATGCAGGCCAAGTAATAGATTTAAACAACTATGCGAGTTTTGAGGCACTAGTTGATTTAAAGAACTATCGTAAAACAAGTACTTTGCTACTAGAAGTAATGGACAATGATTTAGCTCCACAAGCCCAAACTGGCGACGTGCTTTTACTTGACACTATTGGACAATTTAAAGGTGAGGGGATTTATGCTCTTGACCTTAAAATTACTGAGCAAGTACGTGAAGAGCAGGTTTTAGCTTATGTGCAACGTCAAGGCTATGAGTTTTTACTGCAAAAGCCAGGGGTAGAGGCTCCAGTGCGTAGGTTAATGCCTCAGCAAATTAAATTTTTAGGCAAGGCAATTGGCGTAATTAAAGGAAAATAAAAAGAGCAACTCAAAAACGAGTTGCTCTTTTATTTTTGCCTAAATGGCGATAGCTATTAAGATGAGCTCTGGGCTCAGGTAGTTTGTTCTTGAGCTTGGGAGTTTGGCTGTGTCGTATCTTGCTCTTTAGCTTGAGAGTTTAGCTTTGCCGTATCATGCTCTTGTTGTTGAGCTTGCTCACTGTGCTTTGGCTCTTGCTGAGCTTGAGATTTTTGCTTTTGCTTTTGCTCTTGCTCTTTACGTTTGCGAGCCTGAGCCTCTGCTTTTAACATTTTGCGGATACTGCTTAATACTTTTAAGCGACGCTTGTTATAGAAGAACAGATAGATACCTGAGGCAACTATGGCCAGATAGCCTATTACCGAATAAACATCGGGAATAGTAGCAAAGAAGACAAAACCAAATAAGCAATTCCAAAGAAGCGAGGAATAGCCATAGACACTAATTTCTACTGAGGGAGCATACTTAAATGCAAAAGTAAAAGTATACTGCCCAATTACCGAGAGTAGAGCTGCCAGCACTAAGAGAAAATAATACTTCCCTTGCCCGCTAAAGCCTTGGAAATAGTACAAGGTTGGCAAAATAGTAGTTATCACTATAGTAAGAGCTAAACAGCATTCAATAGTTAGCGGATGCTCCCCATTATTAGTAGTGGTGAGTTTACGTACGGAAATATAGGTTAAGGCTAGAGCTAGAGTTCCCCCTAAGCCAATTAAATACGAGAGCAAATTTGGATTATTAAAATTAGGTTTAATAATAAAAATTGCTCCTAAGAGTGACACTATTACTACCGTAAATTGCGTAATAGAGGTTTTTTCATGTAAGAAAAAAGCACTAATAATTATTAAAAACACCGAACAAAGTTTAACCATCATATCGGCATCGGCAAGACTAAGGGTATTACAGGTGTAAATATAGGTAAACATAGCCGTAGTCCCCGTCAGCCCACGAACCAAGAGCATTTTCCAGTTGCTTAGTGCCCCAAAATAATGCGGTACTTTAAGGCCCGTAGCCATAAGCTTAACTGGTCCATCGGGATCTGGTTTAATCACTTTGTGGGCTTTAACTATGGTTGCGGCCGTACTTAAGGAAGTAGAAGGTGCCCCAGTTGCTGTGGTCATAGCCACATGTGCCAATTGCGCTTGCTCCATGGTGAGCTTGTTTTTACGATTGTAGATGCGTACACTACGGCGTAAAAAGTAAATCACTACCAAAGTAATCAGCAAAGAGGCTAAACCACGAGCAAAAACCTTTTCATAAACGGAAATATGTTCGCCAATACTTTTAAAGATTAATCCCATAAGTGCCGACATAAGCACCGATAATAAAGTTAGGATTATTCCTTTAGTTAAGTTAGACATATAAAACAAGCCAAAAAAAATTACAGGTTTTTATATTATAGTACAAAAAAAGACTCTAAGAAAAATCTTAGAGTCGTAAAGAGGTTAACCAATTATTTATCTGTATTCTCATCAGAGGCAGTGGCAGGAGTATTTGCCGTAGTTTCAGATAAATTATATTGCGTATCAATAAGGTTAGTCAGGCCAAGAAGTTTTTCTCGGGCGTTGTTTTTACGATACACCACTTGAGCTAAAAGTATAGTATCTGGAGAAAGTTCTTTGTCATCGCTAATGAGCTTATCAATCCAAGTTTGAGCTTGTTCATATTGATTTTGGCGATAGTAAAGGCGAGCAAGCAACGACATTAAAGCAAATTGGGTTGCAGGTTGCGTTTTGCCTAATACTTTTTCTAAAGCACGACAAAGTTTGTCATCTGGACTGTCATGAGGAATTTGTCCTACAAGCTCAAAGAAGTTAGAAGCTTCAACTTGCTCTAAAGGACAACGACGCAAGGTTTGTGTAGCTAGGTCGATAGCTGGTAAATAAGCTTCGAGCTTAATAAGCGTTTGCAGCATTTGGTTGCGGAAAAGAAGATCCGAACGATGCTCGCGGTTTTGCGCTTCGAACCAGGTTACTAAAGCTTGCGGATTATTATTTTGTTCTTTTAATTGACGTTGAATAAAGCCATGGTAAGCCCATTGCAGATCTTGTTGGGCTTGCTCAGGAGCTAAATATTCTTGTCGCACTAATTGCGGTAATAAGTCTTCGAGTAAAGCATACTGGTTAGTATGTAAGTAAACATTACGTGCTAGCAATAATACTTCCTCGGTAGAGTTATTGAGACGAATGCGTGACAAAAAGTTACTTGCTTTTTGCCATTGTTTAGTGGCAACAAAGTATTTTAATTTACTCAGGTCAATAATTTTTTGATCTTGGGCTGTGCCTTGGCTATTTTCGAGCATACGAATAAGTAAGTCTTTAGCCAGACGTGTATTACGATTACGAATTGCCAAATCAAAAGTTTGACTGAGGTTGTAAAAAGGTAAATTTGCTTTAGTTGCTGATTTAGCCAAAGTTTTTTGGGCTTGACGATAATCACCAACTAGAGCTTGGCGTAGACCTTTTTCTACTAAGCGGTCGGCTTTAGCTTGACGTCTTTGACGACGTTGGAGATACCAATCAAAGAACAGATGATATAACCAACGTGCAAGGCATGCTAGAACTTCAAGCACACCTAAAGCAACAAGAAAAATTACTAAAAAGGTCAAGAGCGAGAGTGTATAGCTATACTCGCCAAAATATATAATTACCTGCCCATTGTGACTTAGCAAGAAAGGAGCTGCCGCTAAGATCACCACAAACAGAAAACACCAGATTAAGATACGAAACATGCGTTGGATAACCTTAAAAATCAAAAATGTTATTTATTAAAGAGAGTTAAAGCCCCAAGTTGATAACTAGAATTGTAAGAAATTCTATGTTTATTTAATTCAGTTAGGGTCGCTACTAATGCTTTTACGGCTTCATTATCTTGCGGATATACTTGCGTTAGAACATTAAGAGCATTGTCTAGGCTCTGCTGATAAGCTTCAGAGTTGTTAGCTCCAATAGCTATAAGAGCATTTTGTAAGTTGAGTTTAATGTTCTCTTGTAAGTAGAGATTGAGGTTAGCGCTCGATAAATCTAAACCTTGACCAACTTTTTGTACTTGAACAAATTTAGCGAAAAAGTCTTTAGTTGCTTTACTAAATGAAGACTCGTTTTCTGAGTTAGAAGCTACTTGCTGGATTTGTTCTTGACTTAAGTTAGGAAGATTCGCAACTTGGTTAATTTGACCAATAATGTTGTTTACTACTTGGGTAGTTTCATTATCAGCACGACCATTAGCTAGATTCGAAATATCAGTTTGAATTGCATTGCGCACTTGCTCATTTGGAGCTAGGCTTGCGGCAATACGTAAATTCGTGATAATGGTATCTAGGCTAGCATTAGCGTTAATTTGCCCTTGGATTTGTAATAAGCTTTGGTGCACTAAAACACTGTTAACTTGCGTATAGAGTTGCGTTAAAGCCGACTCTTGTGCTTGTTGCACGCTATTGTTAATGGCAGTTGGTAACTGTTCATTAATTTGGCGTGTTAGGTTTTGTGACGTTTGCGTAATACGATTATTAACTTGAGCTAATACTTGCTCAGAAACATTTTTAGCAATATCGCTAGTTAACTGCTCACGATCAGCTTGCGTAAAGCTTGGGTTTTGTAACACATATTGAGCAATTAAAGTCCCAATATAGGTTTTAAAGCCCTCGGTGTTAATAGCCTGGCTAATTAAGTTTTGTACTTGCTCGCTAGTTAAACTTGGGTGGGCAGGAGCAGGAGCTGGTGCCGGAGCAGGTGCTGGAGCAGCACTATTGCTAGAGTTATTTTGTTCGAGCGTATTTACACGATTAGCAAGATTAGTAATCTGCGTTTGCAGATTAGTATTTAAATTGTTAATCGTGGTATTGAGGTTCTCGATGGTTACATAGTTATCAAGAACACGATTTAAATTGTTACTATTAAAGTTAGTAGTACCTGTGTTGGTGGCATTATTGTTGTTAGTTGATGCTCCGCCAAAGGTACGATCAAAAGTTGTTGTCGTTTGGTTAAAACGCGAATCAAACTGTTGTTGTAAGATATTGTATTTAATTTTTAGAATTTCAATATCTTGTTGAGTAGAGTTTTTGAAGGCATTAAAGTCAGTTAAAGACACATATTTAGAGCTAGTAGCTTCTAAATCTTGCGTATTAAAAATTGATGGCTCATACATTTTATAAACAGCAAAGCCAGAAAGACCTAATGCTAATACCACCATTAAACCAAGAAAGCGGTACTTTGGTGGTTCAATAATAATAGTATCATTGTGTGGCGGAGTACGTTGTTGCTCTTGCCCTTGTTGAGCTTGCTCTTGCTGCTCTTCTTGCTGTTCTTCTAAAGGGCGTTTTTTGCCACTTTCAGGATCTGTTGGGAATTTTGCGTTATTTTGCGGAATCATATTTTCTAAGGTCAAATAAGATAGAAAACCTCTAAATTAAGAGAGATTTTTTGTAAAACCAGGAAAAAAGACAAGTTGTCTCTTCTCTTTATAATTTTACCAAAAAAAGCGAACAATTAGAAAAAATTTATAAAAAATTGCTCCCAAAAAACATTTGGGAGCTAAGTACATTATCTCACTAAAGCACAGTTAGCTTGTGAGTATAAGTTCGGAGTTAGAATTATTTGTTTAAAAAAGTGAGCTAGAGCTTTACGAGAGATATCATTTCCTGTCACAGTTTGCCCCTTGAGAAAGACTTGATAACTTGTATTGGCACTATTATCAAACCAACCTGGACGCACTATGGTATAGTCAAGTCCCGAAGCCTCGATAATATCGGCAGCCTGACGATAAGGCTGGAGAATTTGTGGTATCCCAGGGCGTCCTGCTATTTCGCCATAGATACCATAAGAGCTAACAAAGATGAGGCGTTTTACCCCTGTTTGGTGCATAGCCTTAACTATACTTTGTGCCATGGCAGGCAGATCGCCACTTAAAGTAGCGATTACTAGATCTTGTCCTTGCATAGCCTCAACTAAAGTTTCCTCCGCAAAAATATTGCCCGCAATTTTTTTACTTCGTGGATAGTCAGGTAGTCTCTGTGCCGAACGAGCAAAAAGAGTTAATTTAACTTGAGGTATTTGTAAAAATTCTGGAATAGCTACTTGAGCTAAAGAGCCTGTAGCTCCGAGGAGTAATACATTGGTCATTTTAGTTTATTCCTTGGGGTGTTTAGGTTTTTTGTGCTGTTTTTACTTTTTCTTGGGGTGTTTGGCTTTTTTGTGTTGTTTTTACTTTTGCTAGGGTTGTTTGCTTTTTTGTGTTTGTGTTTTTTGTGTTGTTTGTACTTTTGCTTGGGTAGCTACCAAGAAAAACTATCGGCGTAAAGAAGGGGTAGCGTCCATATGACTAATTAGCCATTGTCCTGAGTCTTGTAAAGTAAAAGTCCAGATGGTTTTTAAATCCCAGATGTTGTGCATGCCATAGATGCGTGCATCAACTTTACTAAAGTTGTGGAACTCAACTTGGCTAGGGCTAATGATTTTAAATTCTTGGCTTACTGGAGTAAAACTAAAGTATTGCATTTGTCCATTGAGAATTTGACTAAACCATTCTTGGCGACTTTGGACATAGCCTGTCATATGAATTAACTCAAAATCTGCGGTGAGTAATCTTGCTAGAGTAGAGGTATCCTTTTCTAGCATTGCAGTAATTAGTTGTTGATACATTTGTAAGAAGAGATCTAAGTTCATAGTTTTTTAAGTTTCTGTATAGAGTTGTGATTTTATGAAAGCAAAAAAGATCTTAGTTGCTTACTAATTTAAATAATTAATAATTAACCGATTAAGAGATTAAGCAATTAGCAATAAGCAATTCTATTTGGAGATATATTATTTTGTTGCTTAAGCCAATGATTTTTGTTGTTAAAACAAGTAGTTGTTAACTCTATTATAGGAACTTAGAAAAAGGGAAAAAAAGTAGGTCTAACTCAAAAGGATGTTGAGTATAATTCAACTATTTTCTCGAGGGGAGAGATTCGGATAGAAAAAGAAAAAAGAGAAGCCGAGGCCTCTCTTTTTTTACAAAATAATTTTTTATTTAGCTTTTTTACTCTTACTTAAAGCAAGAATTTGCGTTTTATTTACACTCATCAGGATAACGATTGAAAGTATTAACTACTACCTGCGGATCAGTGCGATCGTTAAATAAAGTGTGGTTTTGGTCAAGGGAAGCAATTAGTTGCATTTCCTCGGCACTTAAATTAAAGCTAAAGACATCAAGGTTACTGTAAATGCGCTCTGGGGTAACTGATTTAGGGATAACTACTATATCTTGTTGCACTAACCAACGTAATACCACTTGAGCTACGCTTACATTGTGAGTTTGAGCAATTTTTACTAAGATTTCATTAGTAAAGAGATCATTTTTACCACGAGCAAAAGATGACCAAGATTCAGTTACTACTCCTTGTGAGCGGTTAAAAGCTACAGCCTGGTTTTGCTGATAAAATGGATGCAGTTCAATTTGGTTAACCGCAGGGGTAACTTGATTGCCCAGAATTAAATTCTGTAATGTTGCTGGATCAAAGTTACTTACACCAATTGCTCGTACATCGCCATTAGCATAGAGTTTTTCTAAGGCACGCCATGCTCCATAGATATCATTAAATGGAGTGTGTAATAAGTAAAGATCTAAATAGTCTAAGCCCAGATCTTCAAGAGATCTCGCAAAAGCTTGCGGAGCTTTACTTTCAGTTGCATCATGTACCCAAAGTTTTGTGGTAATAAAGAGTTCTTCACGTGGGATACCACAGTTTTTAATAGCTCGTCCTACCGCTTTTTCATTACCATATAAAGTAGCAGTATCTATATGACGGTAACCCGCTTCAATTGCCGTAATAATGGCTTTTTCACATTCAGCGGGAGTATCCATTTTATATACTCCTAGTCCAACTAATGGCATGTCAACGCCATTGTTAAGTTTAATTTTAGGCATGGGTAACTCCAAGGTTAGATTGTAATACCTTTATTATAGTCGATTTTATAAAAAAAGACGGCAGTTACGCCGTCTTCAAATTACGATTTTATTAAACAAATTACAAAAAGGTAACCTTTTGTAGATTACATTATACTACGTTTTACAAAAATAAAAAAAACTCTTGCCCTATAAACATAGCAAGAGTTATTGCATGAACCTTCAAGGTTCTCAGAAATCTGGATAAAATTGCCCCAGCGTACTGGGACAAGAGGAATAAAAAGTATTGAATATTTTCTTCTTTTCTGTATCTCTATTATATATGATTTGCGAATATTGCAGAGAGATCTTTTCTGATGAGTTTATAAAAATGCTTATTTATACGTAAATAAGATAGGGTGCAAGAGAATAAACTTGAGTTGTCTACTCAACAATTGAGCCAAAGACAACTGCCGAGCCCCAAAAAGTAGGTACAACTTAAAGTAAATGACCAAGGCAATTAAAGTAAAAACCTGTTTAAGCTAGCTTGCCTATGGAAAGAAAATACTACCTTTAACTAAACAAAAGCAAAGGAAAAACCTAGGTAAGTTAGAGGCAGACTAAGGAGAAATTATAAAGAACTTAGAGCAAACTAAACTCACAAACTTACTCAAAATAAGAGGCAGAAAAAGTAAAATAAACCCAACAAAAGTAAGGGATTTAGCCATTTTTGGGAAAATGTTATAAAGAAAAAAATTAAGCTTTTAGTTATTACTTATTTTACGCAATAGCAACTAGTTATCTTTTTCCTATAGGAAAAGTAATTGGTTTATTTATTTTTTATTCTTTATTTATCCTAGGGAGAATTTTGAGAAAAAATGAGGTTTTTTGTCAAAAAATATAGGTTTATAAACAAAAAAGTGTGACGTATATCACAAAACGAGAAAAAACTTTTGGGAAGGAGAAAAATTTTTATTAATATATAAACATAAACAGGAATTTATTTTACCTTTGAGGTTTATATTATGAAGGCCGGAGAAAAACGCCGACAAGATATACTAAACCTTGTTAATAGCATAGGTATAGTTGCGATTAGTCATTTGGCCTACTATTTCAAGGTTTCTAAAGTAACAATTCGCACTGACGTAGAAATTTTAGAAAAAGAGAAAAAACTCATTAAAGCGCATGGTTGTATTAAATCCCTTAATTTAAACGAAGACCGCGACACCTTGCAATTTGATCAAGAGTTTTCTTTTTTGCAAAAACAAAACTTTGAACATTCAATAAAAACCCGTCTTGCCTTAGCAGCACTTGAACTAATTAAAGATGGAACAACTATATTATTAGATGCAGGCACCACCATTTACGAACTAGCTGTACAAATTAGTAAAGTTAAATGGCAAAATCTCACGGTAATTACTCCCTCGTTACCTGTATGTGAGCTTTTAAGTGCCGTTCCTGGAATTACTATAGTTCTGCTTGGAGGCAGACTCAATGCCAAAGGCAAGTGCTTTATTGGTGAACAAACCCAAACTATGCTAACCGATTTGCACTATGAACAACTTTTCTTTGCCGTAGACGGTTATCATATAGACTATGGTTTAACTACCCATTATCCAGATGAGGCAGTGTTAAACCGACAAATGATTCAGCAAGCTGACAAGGTAATCGTTGTTGCCGATCACACCAAGTTTGCCCGTCACGCTAAACACAAGATTGTTGATTTTAGTGTGCCAGATTTAGTTATTACCGATGATGGTTTACATCCAGACTACCCAAAATATTTTGCCCAACATTCGATAGCACTAAAACTGGTTCACTAGGAAATGGCTTCTAGATTTTAAATCTAGAAGCTTTCCTTTTGTCGGCAAGAAAAAAGAGTATAATAAAACTTTAGCAAACAAAAGATCATAGGCTGGCTTAATGTTACTAGATATTTTGAATTTAATTGGCGTGATCGCTTGTGCAGTAACCGGAGCCTTGGCTGCAGGGCGAGTTAAAATGGACTGGTTTGGGGTACTAATTATTTCCAATGTAACTGCTCTTGGCGGGGGATCGGTGCGAGATATTCTTCTCAATAACTATCCTCTTCCTTGGGTACAAGACCCTTACTTGCTGATTGTAACGGCAGTATGCTCATTTTTAACTATTTTAATAGCTCAGTTTATGTTCTATCTAAAAACTATATTCTTAGTTTTAGATGCCATAGGTTTAGTAGCCTTTACGCTTTTAGGTGCCCAAGCTGCCTTACAAATGGGTTATGGCATAATTCTTGCTTGTGTAGCAGGTGTATGTACAGGATCCTTTGGTGGGGTATTAAGAGACTTGCTTTGTAATCGTATTCCTCTAGCCTTTAAAGCCGAACTCTATGCAAGTATTGCCTTTTTAACTACCATTTTCTACTGGTTTATGTTACAAGTAGGAGTGGCAACTAATCTGGCAGTAATAATTGCTGTAGTATTTGGTATAGGTTTTAGACTTCTGGCAATTAGATTTAATTTATCTCTGCCTGTATTTGATTATGATGACGCTCGCTTTAAGCATATTACTTGGTTAGAAAGAGGCTTACGCAAGTTTTCTCGTAAAGCAAGAATTGCTTATAACGAACAAGAAAACTTTAAAGAGCATCCAAGCAATCAAGTAGCTACAGCTGTAAGTGAAGCAATTCAAACAGCAGTAGAAGATAAAGAAGATATTACCATTGCCGTTACTGTAAGTAATGAGCAAGAAGTAATTGCTATAGATGTAAGTGCCAAAGAACAAAAAGAAGAGCCAAGTGAAACTGAGGGCGAAGAACAAGAAAAGACCTCAGAGCAAGCTAGCTCAGTCTCAACTTCAACTAGCTCTGCCTCAACAAAAGATAAAGGGCAGGACTAGATAAAATTGCTAAGCTAGACTCAAGGCTAGTTAAGCAAAAAAACAGGCTAAACTAAAAGCCTTAGCTAGATTAAATAGCTAAGCTAGACTATAAGTTAGTTAGATTTTTATTTTGTCCTAGCTTGGTTATGAGGTATTTCTAAAGCACTTTTAATTTGTTTTAGGTATTTTTTAAGAGACAGGTACGCCTGTCTCTTACTTTTTTAGCTTTGCTTTTGCTGAGAAAATTTACCTTTTTTGTTCTTTGCCGTTCTTGCTAATTCCCCCCCTTTCTTGCCTAGTGTTCCTTATAAGTTATTTTCTCTTTTTTACTTTGGTTTTTTCCCAGTAGATTTTCCCTTTTTCTCTTTTCCTTTTCCCTCAACAAAAAAAATCTCTTTTTTGCCCTTGTATTTGTGTTGGAAAGTTTTCTTTTTTTCTTCCTCTCGTTTTTTCTAAAATCGCTGATATAAATTAGGCTCTATTCTATACTTTAACCTTAGTTTTAGCTGGTATTCTCTACAATTTTTCAGCAAAGGCTAGAGATTTTAGGTAAAATAATTAACGTATAGTTGCTTGCGCTCTAATCTTAGAGTAAAAGGCTTAAAAAATACACCTTAAACTGTTTCTTATAAGGGGAGTAAAAAAGTTATTTTTTCTAATTGAAGTTAGAAATTTAACCCTTATATTAATCATAGGTAAAGGCGTATATTTATTTCTGGCGCAAGTGCGATTCCTAGACACTTAAATCGAGAGCTAAATATTATGTCTGAACTTGCGACTAAAATTTTGCGTCAAACAGCCGCGTCTTTGTCAGCTTTTCCCGCAAATAATTTAACGGCATTAACTTATAAAGCTTTATTAACTCGCGATAGCCAAGTGTATGAACAAGCTTTGGCAGAGTTACCAGTTTTTCTGGAACCAGAAAAACTAAAAGAGCAAGAAAAAGAAAATGCCCTAAAAGTTGAAAGGGAAAAAGCTCTATTAAAAAATCCGCAAATGCGTTTGGTAGCTGCTACTTTTGTTGATTTTCCGGTAGCTAAATTATTAATGAACCTACCAGATTATAATGCAACTATTCATGTGGTAAAACTTTACGCCCATAGTATAGTAGTTGTACTTAGTAGCGACAAGGTGCAAGAACTTTTTGCATTTTTACGCAGCCACGGAGCTGACTGTGTGGATTTAGCACTAGTGCCGAACCTAAAAGAAAAAGGCGCTTTTGTTTCGGATATGGATTCGACCATGGTAACTTGTGAATGTATAGATCGTATAGCTAGTCTATGCGGGATAGAAGAGCAAGTTGCAGCCATTACCGAAGAGGCGATGCAAGGCAAGTTAGATTTTGCCGCAAGTTTACGCCAACGCGTTGCTCTGTTAAAAGGAGTGAACGTCCAAGATTTTGATACAATTATTGCAACTTTACCTTACACTGTAGGTGCAAGTGAGTTACTTAAGGCTTTAAATAGTAAAGAATGGCAAACTGCTCTAGTAAGCGGTGGCTTTATTCCTTTTGCTCAAGCTGTAAGCCAAGAGCTAGGGTTTAGTGAATTTCACGCTAATACTCTAGGCCAAGACCAAGGCGTGCTTACAGGAGTTGTTGAAGGAGCTATTGTTGACGCCGATTATAAAGCACAAATAGTAGATAAATACCAACAACAGGGTTTAACTACTATTGCTATAGGTGACGGAGCTAATGATATAGCTATGTTAAAAGCTGCAGATTTTTCGGTAGCCTACCATGCTAAGCCAGTAGTGAATGAAGTTGCAGACTTTATTATTCAGCATAATGACCTCTATGCTTTACTTGCGATATTAGAAATTAAAGCTTGGTTATTATAGTATTGTTTTTTCAAGTATGAGTTTTCTATCAGTTAAAAAATTAATCTCCCTTGCAAGTGTTGGATTCTTAGCAGGTAATTTTACGACTTTCCCAGAAGCTCAAGCTGCTATTTCTCCTGATAATTTTGATATTCAAACATTCGGGGGAGAGCGCGGTGGTCCTGGAGGAGGTGGAGATAAAAATCCAGGCGGTAGCAATCCTGGAGCTATGCCAGGTCGACCTGCAAGCAGTAATCCCGCAACGCGAGGTTTAGATCGTAGTGATCGTCGTTCTTCGGTATATGCTCGTAGTGCAGCTTTCAATCGAGGCGTAGGCTACAATAATTTTGCTCTTTATAATAATTCAACTGTGTTCTCGGTAGCTAGTGTGGTAGTTAGCTTTACAGGCTCATTACGCACAGTAGCTAAAACTTCAAATCCAACAAGTATTACCATGCGAACACCTGTATCTTCGCTCGAAGATGCAAGCATTGCCAATAATGTGCAAGTGCAAGATAACTTTAATAGTTTTGTTGCCCAAAACCAATTACCTAGCTGTTTAGTAGTGGAAGTGTTTTCTTCGGATACTATTAGTTGTTACTTCCCGCACCTTGACCAGACGCGGATTGTTAAACTCTATGGTATTCAAGGTCCTGCAAATAAAGCGTACGCTTTCCAAACTTATTGTTTACTACGCGACACTTTACTCAATAAACGTCTAGTAATTCAAAGTTTATC
Source organism: Psittacicella melopsittaci (assembly GCF_003585925.1). Taxonomy (GTDB): domain Bacteria; phylum Pseudomonadota; class Gammaproteobacteria; order Enterobacterales; family Psittacicellaceae; genus Psittacicella; species Psittacicella melopsittaci. Next base: position 51,789 of record NZ_NRJH01000012.1, on the reverse strand, counting down.
TACTTACCAAGAACCAAGTATAGTTGCTGTTGCCTACTGGCAAGGACTAAATGTTAACTATCGTTTAGTTGAACTTGGGGCAGCCCAACTTAATGCAAAATATGCTGATTCAAGCAACACTTATCGTGCTTTTGAGTTAGCCCAACTCCAAGCCCAAGAATTAAAAATAGGCCTCTGGAATAATTAAAAATAGATCCTCGTTAGGGGATCTTTTTTCTTTGTTGTTTATGCTATAATTAATTGTAAATATTAATGGGAGGGGAATTATGGAAACTTCTGAAGAATTAGACAAAGAAGTGCTTTCTCAGGATACAAAACCTAAAGTTAAAGCCACGCCCCAAGCTAGTAATAAAATAGCTAAACCAGAGATTATAGGAGAAGCACCTAAAGTTGCTAAAACCCAAGTAGCTAAAATGGTGGGACGAGGTCGCAGTGTAAAACTCGGGATGATTCCTGAAAGCCAAAGCAAGGCAAAACGGGTAACTGCTTCAATTCGTCAAATTCGCCAAGATGCTCGTGCTTTAAATCATCGTCGCACTTGTATGGTTAAAAACGAGCAAGAGGCAACTTCTTCTCTCTCTCCGCCTTCGGCATCTAATAGATTTTTTACGGCTTTAAGTAAAATTTTACGTCGCAAACATTAAAGCTGCACTTTGTAAAGGATAACAAAACATATGACACAACCAAAAGTTGCTATTGTAGGCTACCGTGGTATGGTAGGCTCGGTATTAGTAAATCGCATGCTCGAGGAAGATGATTTTGCCTTAATCGACGCAACATTTTTCTCAACTTCAACTCATGGTACTCCAGCTCCTAAAGTAGGTAAGTACGACCTAGGCGTAATTGGTGATGCTAATAGTGTTGAAGAGTTAAGCAAGTATGATTTTGTTATAACCTGTCAAGGTGGTGATTATACTAATGCCATGCACCCTAAATTAAGAGAAGCAGGTTGGCAAGGTTATTGGATAGATGCGGCTTCGGCATTACGCATGAAAGATAATGTAAGTCTTATTCTTGATCCAATCAACAAAGAACAACTGCAAGCTGCTATAGCTAATGGACAAAAAGACTTTGCAGGTTCTAACTGTACAGTCTCTTTAATGTTAATTGGTTTAGGTGGTCTCTTTACTAAAGGTTTAGTAGAAAGTGCAATTGTAAGCTCTTACCAAGCTGCTTCGGGAGCAGGAGCTGCAAACATGCGTGAACTCGTTGAGCAATTTGGTGCAGTTTACAACCATGTAGCAGAAGACTTAGCGGATCGCAGTAAAACCATGTTAGATGTAGCTGCTAAAGTACAAGAAAAATTAAGTACTGATTTAGCTGCACCTTACTTTGGGGCACCATTAGCAGCAAGCTTACTGCCTTGGATAGATGCACAACACGAGCACGGCTTTACCAAAGAAGAATGGAAAGGTCACGCTGAAACTAATAAAATCCTTGGCTTAGCTGATCACAGCATTAAAGTTGATTCAACTTGTGTGCGTGTAGGGGTTTTACGTTCACACAGCCAAAGCATTACCTTAAAACTAAAAGAAAATCTTTCGGTAGAACAAATTGAAAAACTTATTGCTGAGCACAATAAATGGGTTTATGTTGTACCAAACAATAAAGAAGAAACTATCCACAAATTAACGCCAACGGCTGTTTCAGGTACTTTAAATGTAGCTGTAGGTCGTGTGCGTAAATTATCTCTTGGTGATGAATACGTAAGTATTTTTACCGTGGGAGATCAACTTCTTTGGGGTGCTGCAGAACCATTACGTAGAATGTTACGTTTAATTCTTAATGCTCCTTTAGATTACTAATTAAAAAAAAATAGAGTAGGTTAGTGCCTACTCTATTTTTTTTTGATTAGATTAGATAGATTAGATTAGATAGATTAGATTAGAGAGTGAATACAGAGTTAATATAGAGTGAATAAAGAGTTATATAAAAGCAACCAGAGGGGGAACTCTAGTTGCATAGGAGATATAAGATTAAAAAGATTAAGAGAAAAAACGCTAGATATAAAATTTCAGCTGGGTTGTCCCCAGCTGAAACAAGACTTAGGGTTTTGTGTTTTTGTTTATTAGTGGCTAATTAGCGTTTAGTGAAGTTTTAATTACTTAAAACTTCAGTAAAAGCTAAGAGAAAAAGTAGTTTCTACGTCTGCATTCGTAGAAACTACGCCGCTTGTTTTATTATCTATATTATATGAGCTTTTGCGCTAATCTAACCCTGATGGAAAAATAGAGTGAGAGAGAAAACCATCGAAGCGAAGAGTCCAATAAAAAAAAAGAAAGCACTTTATCTGAGTTAGCTAAAATGCTTTCTCTACACAAATTCAAATATTTTAACTATCTTTTTAGGAGACTAACCTTCGCTTGGTTAGATAGATTCATTATAGTCTAAATGATAATCATTTGCATTTGGAATAAAAAAAAATTTTAGTTTTTTTCTTTAAACCTTTGATTTATAGCAACTTTATTTTTTATAAATACCTAAAAAAATTAAGGTTATTAAAGCCGAAAACTCCTCTCAGACTAAAATTGAGCAAGAAGAAAAACCGAAATTAATCGAAAAAATGCCGATAAAATCTAGAAAAAATGCCGCTAAAATCTAGAGAAATTGCCGAGAATATCTAGAGAAATGAATTAATTAGGGATATTTAAGTTCAGGGGAGATAATTAAGCATTAGGTAGTTACAATTTAATTAAGCTTGGATGAGCATTAATTATATATAAAGACCAATTTAAGTTTAGGGAAGATAATTAATTATGGAACTATAATTTAATTAAGCTTGGGATGACTAGAATTTAAGCTTGGTAAGACAATTAATTAATGGGTTAGAATTAAAGCTTAAGATGACCATTAATAAGAAAGTCTGAGCATTAATAAGAAATCCTGAGCATTAATTAGAGAGCCTAATTTAAGTTTAGAATGAGCATTATCTACTTCATGCCATTTGTGCTTACGCTCAATCCCCTTGAGGCTAAAGTAATATCTAGTCTAATCTATACCTCTGTTTTAGAAGCAAAAAAAAGTCCAGTTAGATTTTTCTAACTGGACTTTCAACTTATTTATTGTTTTGTGTCGGAGCAAGAGGAACAACTACATTATTTCCTGGGTTGCTTACATTGAGGTTGAGGCTTCCTGGAAGCACACTACCTGGAGCATAACAAACGCTTAGAGCATTTGCTGAAGAGAGAGGAGAACAAGTTTGAGCTTGATCTACTAACTGGATACCAGGATTGTTGTAAGTCATACCTTGTGCACCTAAACCAAAGTCATTTGAAGTTTTAACGAGAACTTCAGTAGCTTCAGGAGTAAGGTTACGTACCATATGCGTGTACTCACCTACTGACATACCGTAAGGACGAGTAGGATCCATACCTTGACCTGTTGTTGCTGTCGCTTCTAAGTCGCTTTCGCTAACTTGACTTTCACCTGTAGCATCTTCGTTTGCTTGGTTAAAGTCATCTAAGCTTGCACTTAAGTCAACACTTGCTTTTTGACGAGCAGCCGCAAATACAGCATTAATGTTAACTTTACTTATAGAACGGAAGCTTACATCAGATTCACCATATGGTAAAGCTTGTTGCGCAATACCAGATCCTTTAACTTCATCTAAAGTTTCTTGACTAGGAACTTTAGATTCAGGGAAGAGCTCTTGTCCATTTGGAGTTAGATCATTGTAACCATTACCTGCATCTACAACATCTTTAAATTGATTGCTATCGTTAGCACGATCTATATCCTTGCTTGGAGCCACAGGATCTTTAGTAGCAACAATATCGATGCTAGTGTCTTCATCGCTAGATGAATTTGCATCAGGTGAAGTAGTTACAGATTGTTGATCAGAGCTAATGCTATCACCTGTATCTGTATCCGCTAAGCTACGGTTAGTTGAGTTCTCTAAATCATCAGTGTCAGTACCGTCACCGCTTACACCAACTGTACCATTTGCGTTAACTGCACTATTACCGATTTCATAAGCTGTAGACGATGAGTAAACGTCTGTAGCTTTTTTAGTATCTTCGATCATAGATGAGTCAACTTCTTTAATAACGTTGCCTACGTTATCTGGTACAAGATCGTTACCTGTAATGGATTTATAGAGATTTGCACAGCCTGGACTAGATACGCTACAAGTTACATCACCATTAGTAAAGTTGAAGGCGCTAGAATCACCATTGAAGTTACTTGTGTTAATAGAGAGGTTAACTGCATTAACAAGACTTCCATTACCAACAGTTAATGAATCGCTAGCGTTAATGGTTACATTACCAGCCGAAGCACTAGAAGCATCTATAGTAAGGTTACGACCATTTGAAGTAAAGTTTTCTACCGCACTTAAATCACTATCAGAGATATTAGTATCTGCAGAGTTAATGTTTAAATTATCTCTTGCAAAAATACTGCCCGAAATATCTGTATCTGTAGCATTAATATTTGTTGCGTTAGTAGAAACGGTACTGCCACTAATCTCAACTTTAGTACCACTTATATCAAACTGTCCAGCATTTACACTAGTACCGTTAATGCTTGTGTTACCTGTAATATCAATATTTGAAGCTGAAAGAGCTGAGTTATTGATCTTAGCATCTTCGGTACTGAGGTTTACTGCCGTAACATTTGAGTTATCAATATTTACTGCACCTAAGAACGCTGAGTTTAGGTTAACGGTTGCGTTATCTAAATCTGTGCGATTTGAGGTAAGTGCACCTGTAACATTGATACTTGAGTTAGAGTTAACTGTAAGCTCATCTGTATTTGCATTACCATAAACGTTAAGCTCACTACCTTCGCTTACGTCAATGCTTGAGGCATTGAGGTTAACTGTAGTTGCATTACTGTTTACAGATGTAAATGTATCATTTAAGTTAATACTATCAACAATGTTGAGGTTAGATTCATTACCTAGATTTACATTGTTACCACTGAGGTTGTTAGCATTAACACTACTACTATCTACGGTTAGATTACCAGCTTCAAGATTTTCTTTAGCTGAAACGTTAGAGTTGTTGGTTACATTAGCATCTTCTTCTGCTATAACATTAGTTGCTTCTACACTTGAGTTATCTACTTCAAGGTTAGTTGCACTTACAGTATCACTTGCTGTTACAGTTGTACCATTGGTTAACACCGCTGTGTTTTCAATGATAACGTTAGTTGCAGATAGAGCTACATTATCAGCAATTAGGTCACCCGCATTAATTGTATCTGAAGCACTTACGCTTGTACCGTTAGTTAAAGTAGCGGTAGATCCTACTACAACATTATCTGCACTTAGACTTGAATTGTCAGCAGTGAGGTTATCTGTAGTAATATCACCATTAGCAGTAACTGTAGTACCACTAGTTAAAGTAGTGTTGTTTACTACGTTAACGTTGTTAGCAGATAAGGTTACATTGTCAGCGGTTAAGTTACCAGCAGATACATCACCGTCAGCTTTAACTGTAGAGTCAGTTAAAGTAGCGTTGTTGTCAACTGTAACGTCATTTGCTGTAACAGTTACATTATCTGCAGTTAGGTTACCAGCAGACACATCACCGTTAGCATTAACTGTAGTGTCAGTTAAAGTAGCGTTGTTTTTAACTGTAACGTCATTTGCTGTAACAGTTGCATTGTTAGCTGTTAAGCTACCAGCAGACAGATCGCCGTTAGCATTAACTGTAACGTCAGTTAAAGTTGCGTCATTATCTACTTTAACGTCATTTGCTGTAACAGTTGCATTGTTAGCTGTTAAGCTACCAGCAGACAGATCGCCGTTAGCATTAACTGTAACGTCGGTTAAAGTTGCGTCATTATCTACTTTAACGTCATTTGCTGTAACAGTTGCATTGTTAGCTGTTAAGCTACCAGCTTTAACATCGCCACCTGCTGTAACTGTAACATTAATTAAAGTAGCTTCTTTACCAACAGTAACGTCGTTAGCAGTTACATCTACATTATCTGCTTTAAGGTTACCACCAACACTTAGGTCATTACCAGCTTTAACGGTAACGTCAGTTAAACTAGCATCTTTGTCTACTTTAACGTCATTAGCGTTAAGTGTTGTGTTATCAGCAGTTAAGTTACCTGCACTTAAGGTATCGGTAACCGTAACTGATGTATCGTTAGTTAGGCTAGCGTTGTTTTCTACCTCAAGGTTAGTTGCTGTAACAGTTACATTGTCAGCTGTTAAGCTATTAGCGTTAACATCACCGCTTGCTGTAACAGTAACATTAGTTAAAGTAGCTTCTTTACCAACAGTAACGTAGTTAGCAGTTACATCTACATTATCTGCTTTAAGGTTACCACCAACACTTAAGTCGTTAGTTGCAGTAACTGTACCGTTAGTTAAAGTAGCGTCCCCGTTAACTGTAAGGTCATTTGCACTTACATCTACTTTATCAGTATTGAGGTTACCGCCGACACTTAGGTCGTTAGTTGCAGTAACTGTACCGTTAGTTAAAGTAGCGTCCCCGTTAACTGTAAGGTCATTTGCACTTACATCTACTTTATCAGTATTGAGGTTACCACCAACACTTAGGTCATTACCTGCAGTAACTGTACCGTTAGTTAAAGTAGCGTCCTTGTTAACAGTAAGGTTGTTAGCACTTAAGTCTACTTCTTCTGCGTTGAGGCTACCACCAACACTTAGGTCATTACCAGCAGTAACTGTACCGTTAGTTAAAGTAGCGTCCTTGTTAACAGTAAGGTTGTTAGCACTTAAGTCAACATTTTCTGAGTTGAGGCTACCACCAACACTTAAGTCATTACCAGCAGTAACTGTACCATTAGTTAAAGTAGCATCTTCGTTTACTTTAACGTTGTTGTTAGCGTTTAAGTTTACATTTTCTGCGTTGAGGCTACCACCAACACTTAGATCATTACGAGCATAAACTGCACCCTTACTTAAAGTAGCATCACCTTCAACAGTAACATCATTAGCGTTTACAACTACATTTTCTGTTTTAAGGTTACCACCTACACTTAGGTCATTACCTAAAGCAACTGGACCATTAGTTAGAGTAGCATCTTCGGCTACTGTAAGGTTATTAGCGTTTACAGCTACTCTATCTGCGTTAAGGTTACCACCTACATTTAGGTCGTTATTTGCAGTAACTGTAAGATTAGTTAGAGTAACATCTTGAGCAACTGTAAGGTTATTAGCTTTTAAGTCTACAGTGTTTGCTTCAAGATTGCCACCAACACTTAAGTTATTTTCAGTAGTAACTGAACCGTTAGTTAAAGTAGCGTCTGCACCTACTTCTAGGTTGTTAGCGTTTACAGATACTTTGTCAGCTTTGAGGTTTCCACCTACAGTTAGATCGTTACCTACAGTAACTGTACCATCAGTTAAAGTAGTATCATTTTCTACTTTAAGGTTGTTAGCGTTTAGGTTAACTTTTTCAGCTTTAAGGTTACCACCTACAGTTAGATCATTTTTAGCAGTAACTGTACCGTTAGTTAAAGTAGCATCCTTGCCAACATTAACGTTATTTGCAGTTACATCTGTATCTGCAGAGTTGAAGTTACCACCTACACTTAGATCATTTTTAGCAGTAACTGAAACATTAGTTAAAGTTGCGTCATTATCTACAACAACTTTATTAGAGTTTACAGTTACATTATCGGCAGTTAAGTTACCTGCACTTAAAGTATCACTTGCAGTAACTGTAGTGTCGCTAGTGAGGCTAAGGTTATTAGTTACACTAAGGTTTGCAGTTTCAACTTTAACTTGATTAGCTTCAAGGTTAGCTGCACTTAAAGTATCAGTTACAGTAACTTTTGTGCCATTAGAGAGGCTAGCGTTGTTTTCTACCTCAAGGTTAGCTGCCGTTACTGTGGTATTAGAAGCATTAAAGTTTTCTGCTTCAATAGTATCACGCGCTGATACTTTACCATTATCTACTACTAGATCACCTGTAACACTAACATTATCTGCACTTAGATTAGTGTTGTTAGCTACGAGAGCTTGTGCAGAAAGATCACCATCAAGAGTAACATTAGTGTTATTTAGTAAAGCAGTTGTTTCTACACTTAGATCCCCTGCTTCTAAAGTAGAGTTATTAGCAACCAGATAATATGTATCAAATGTATCGCTTACTTTTACTTTAGCGTTATCAGCAAAGTTAGCACTTTGACTTAGACTTAAGTTACCTGCATCTAAGCTTGAGTTGAATACTTCTAAGTTAATTGCACTTACATTACCTGTAGCTTCTACCGCAGAGTTATTAGTTAAAGATATTTCGTATTTTACGTCAATATCATTAGCACTAATGCTTACATTATTACCTCTGAGGATATTCGCAGAGATAGTATCTTTTGCGGTAATTTCACTGTGATTGCTTGCTTCAATGTCAAAAGCAACGCTGAGATTATTTGCCGCGAGGCTAGCGTTATCTACTTTAACAGCACGAGCGGTAAAGTTATTATTTGCTTCAACATTTGCGGTGTTAGAAAGAGTTGCTGTACTATTAACCACAGCATTATTTGCTTTGAGGTTAGAGTTGTCGATAGTTAGTTCGTTTGCAATAAAGGTATTAGTTGCATTAACTTGGCTATCGTTAGCAATTTTTGCCGTTGAAGTAGTGAGGTCACCTGCTTCAATACTTGCGTTGTTGAGGTCAATAGCCATAGAAGTAAGGCTATCGCTAGCTTTAACTTTAGCTTGGTTAGTTAAAGTTACACTTGTATTAACCGCAATGTTGTTTGCACTTACATTAGCTTGGTCAACTACCAGAGCATCAGTACGGATACTAGTTGCATTTAGGTTAGCATTTTTGTCGATGCTTGTAGTCTCAGCTACGGTTAGGTTAGTTAAATCTACATCTGAACCTTGAACAGTTAACTTGTCGCTGGTTAAGTTAGTTGCCTGTACTTTAGCTTGGCTAAACTGAGTCTCACCTGCATTAATACTATGGTTAACTTCAACTTGTGCGTTATCAACATTAAGCTGATGTGCAGCAGTTAAATTACCTGCTTTTATCGCACTCTCGTTAGTAATCAGAGCGTTTTGTGCCACTACATCTTCGGCTACCGCAAGCTTACTATTGTTAAGAGAAATGTTAGTTCCTCTTAAGCTTTGGTTTACGGTAATGTTTGCTGAGTTGCTTGCCGTTAGATTAACTACCGCAAGGTCTTTGGTGGTGAGATTACTACCGTTGAGGTTAATCTCATCTAAAGATCTAACATATTCTTCAGCTTTAAGGCTACTGTTAGTTAGAGTTAGATTTTTTGTAATGTTAGCCGTATAGAAACTAACGTTTGAGTCAGTTACCGTAAGGTTGTAAGTATTTGCTTGGCAAAAATCTGCATAAGAATTATCTTCAACAACTATATTAGTTGCACTAGTGTTAAAGAGTAAAGCACCTGCATAATCTTTTACGCTAATGTTAGTTGCTTGGATATTATCAATACTTGCCCAACTGTTGCCACTAATGTTTACTTCATTAGCTGTAGCATTTATAGCCACTAAAGTTGCACGACCACCAACATTTAGATTTGTGGTTCTAATTTGGTTATCTACTTGCAGACGTGAGTCTTCATCAACGTTAACATTAGTTGCCGCAATATTTGTTGCGTAAACTTCAGTACTAATCCCTGAAGTATTTAGGGTATTAATATCAGCTACGCCGAGGTAAGCTTTTCCATTTTCGCTAATGTCAATTGTAGTTGCCGTAATCTCACTAAATGCTGCATTAGAGTTGTAGTCTTTAACTGTAATATTGTGAGCTACAGTTTTACCAGTTACAACAACTTGACCACCTTCAGTTACGTTAAAGCTTTGTCCTACCGAAGCGTTATCAGTGCTAAGGTTAGCGTTCTGAGTAACGGTTAGGTTTTCACTGCTTAAGTTATGGCTAATTTTAACGTTTGTTTTCGCACCAGTTACATTAATGTTAGTTGCATTTAAGTTAGTTAAAGAAGCGGTTGTATTTTCTCCTAAAACTACTTCTGGAGCGTTAATTAGACCAGTACTATTTAGCTCTACATCTTTAGTGCTAAATTTATTTACGGCAACGTTAGCAAGATCTAAGCTTGCATTTTCTGCGTTAAACTCTTTGGTAATTAAGTTTTGCGTTACTGTCAGGTTAGAGTTGTTTTTAACATCTACATTACCTTCAGCAGCTACTAGAGTACCAGCACTTACATTTGCTCCATCGATTTCTACATCTTTGGCAGTTAGAGTGCCTGTTACATTAAAGCTATTACCTGCCGTTGCTTGGAATTGTTCAAGGTTGAGGTTGCTTGCATTTAAGCTTGTATTAGTAAAGTTAAATGCTTTGCTATAGGTAAAGTCACCGAGATTAATGCTTGCATCTGTAGCATTAAAGTCACCGGTTATACTTGTTTGCCCTTGTGAAGTGAGGCTACCACCGTCAAGAGTAATATCATTTACTTTAAGAGATTCAGTTACAGTTAAGTTACCTGCAATATTAGTTGTAGCTTGAGCACCTGCAGTTACATTATTGGCAGTTAGACTTGCTCCACCGATAATATTTAGGTTGGTGGTATAGTCTAGGTTTTTAATTTGCAGAGCATTTCTACTGCTTAGGGTTATATTGGTTGCCGTTAAGGAATTAATATCAACTGTACCTACAGCAGCTACAAAGTTACGTGACACTTTTAGGGTATGGTTAACTTTAGTGCTACCGTTTCTTTGTACATAGAAGTTAGCGGTGATGTTATTTGCCGTAACAGAGCCGTTTTGGTTAATAATGTTACTATCTGAAGTTAGGTTATTACTAACATTGAGGCTACCCCCGTTATCTAGGGTAATGTTATTACGAGCAGTAATATCACCTTCAACATTTAACTCCCCTGTGAGGTTAACATTGTAGGTAGAGTATTGGTTTAGACCTGTACCTGTACCTTGGAAGTCGTTTTTACTACGGTAATCTCCGAGGTAAACTTGACCTGTAACATTAACTTTACCAGCAATATTTAAGCTTTGCGTTGCGTGGAAATCAAGCACATCTGCATTAGCCGTGAGGTTGTTGTTCACGCTAATGTTGTAACCCGTAAAGTAGATACCTGAAGTTTTTTGTTCATTATCCTCGGTACCTAAAACACGCTCAGCAATTGCCTTGCTTGCTTCATTTCTTGCCGTTAGGTTAAGTTTATTGTTAACCGTTATGTTATTTGCCGTGTAGTTTTGTAAAGCTACATTCGCACTATAACCAAGAGTTCCCGCAAAGTTAAGCTCTTTAGCACTAAAGTTTAGGCTATTATTCGTGTTGTCACTAGTAATATTTAGGTTACCTAAAGTTAAAACTCCAGCATCCACAAAACCATCAGAGGTTGCATTACCTGTAGTAAAGTTCAGGGTAGAGTTATTAGTTAGGTTAATGTGTGCTACTTCACTTGCACAAATACGGTTAGCAAAAACAGAAGCCCCTTTAACATCTACATTTGTATTATTAAAAGTAGTGCTGAGAAAATATAAGTTAGCCTCACCTGTGCTATTAATATTTACCGTAGAGTTAATGTACTTAGAGTTTTCACTATAAAGTTGGAAAGCTTTTAAAGCTGTCGCACTTAGGTTAAAGTCACTAACATTACTATCTACAAAAGTTGCCGATAAATTATTTAAGTTTACGAGGTTAACCCCAGAAAGGTTTGCATCTACGTTTTTGAAGATTAGATTAATACTTTGGTTCGGTTGGTACTCACCAATGTTAGAAGCACCTTGGATATCTACTTCATAGTCTTCAAAAATAATGGTCGGCGAATAACTATTAAAATAAGACCCTTGCTCTATATAGAATTTACTTTTAACAAGTTCCCCATCGTCATCGTAGTTCATGCTTGAAAAATACACGCCACCACGAGAGTTAAGACGTAATAAAGAGTTATTAGTTACGCTTACGTTACCGTAAATAATAACTGGGTTACCTCTTTCAGTTAGGGAAGTAAACTCACCATTGTTGTTGAGGTTAAAAGTATAGAGCGTTGATTTATTTGTTAGATTAATATCTTTAAAATAGAGACTACTTAAGCGACTAATAGTATCTGAGTTGTAATACATTAGCGTTAAGTTAGCATTATCTAAATTAAGAGTTGCATCTGTAAGATCTGCAATTGAAGAAAGAGCATAGTCTTCGTTCGTTACTTTAGCGGTAATAAAGAAGCGTCCGCTTAAGTTCACGGTATCTTGCAGATCTGGATCTATATAAGTTCCGTTATCATAAGTTGCTTGATAGCGGTTTTTACTGAGGTAACTTATAGCAGTTGACCCGTTGCTCGATGTGGCAAAGAGGTTAATAACCCCATTGTTAGTTGCATTGAGAGCTGTACCTGCAGTAAAGGTAATAGCCACTACAGTTTCATCAGTTGAAGTTGCGTTTAGGTTAACTAAAGCACTGTTAACCGCAAAGTTACCTTCAAAGAGCACACCACGACCAGAAGTAATGTTTAAATTACTTCTATACGCACTTAATCTTTTTACTAAATCTTGACTTGCAGTAGTACCATCAGCAACCACACTATTAGCATTACCAAGCACTGTTACATTACTAAAACCAATGGTTCCATTAGTGTTAATGCTTGCATTTGCATTAGTAATATTTAAAGTCGAATTAGTAAATTGAATGGTACGATCACTTTCGGCAATTGAGTAAGCAAAGCCTGAGCGATATTCGCTAGCTGTGCTATCTACTTGTTCATTTGGATCAGGAATAGCTTCTTTAGTTCCAGTTGAGCTTGTATCTTGATCTGCACCAGCGTTTGTTGTTGAAGTTTGCGAATAGTTAAAAGTACCACCTGGATTTAAACCAGAAATAGTATCTTCCCAGTTCTCAAATACATTGCTACCAGTAGCGAAGCTTAAGTTACCAGTAAGGGTAGTATTATCTACAACAATTCTTCTTACCGCTGCGTAAGTTTGGTTAGCTGCGGTAACGTTACTGTTATTAAGGTAAATTGAGTTACCTGCAACTAGGTTAACTGCGGCATCTTTATTACTAATGTTAATAGTAGTATTGTAAAGACTAATATTACCTTGACGAGCAAAAACATAGAAATCAAAGCTTAAATCAGAGCCAGTAATTACCGCATCAGTAAAGCTTACGTTACCATCTGGAGTATAGAGGTAAACGTGATTTTGCTCTAAACGCTTGTTAATAAAGCTATCAGTAAGACTTAAGCTATAATTAGTGCTTGAAGTATCTGCAACTAGATTGCTGTAATCATTATTAATATAGTGAATGAGAACTGAGCCATCAGCTTGCAGATTATAATCGTAAATTACATTAGTGTTATCGCTTACATTGTAGTTAAGAGCTGTACCATTAACTACATTAATGTTTAATGGGTCTAATAACCAAGTCCCACCGTTAGTGCTTACATTAAAGTCATCACTAAAGTAAGCGTGGTTAGCAGAAGTTTCTACTAAGCCAGCCTTGTCAGTAGTTTCCCAGTTACCCGCAAAGTAAGCTACATTAGCATAAGCAAGGATTTCTCCACCTTGTTTGCTTGTTCCTTGGGCACGAGTAGTTGCGTTTTTATTAACTACTAATTTTTGAGCTTTAAGTTGGCTATCATCTTTAGCTAAAGCAGCAACATTACCAACTTGGTTTAAGCCACCAATAGCAACTTTACCTGCTTGCTCACCATTAGCTTGAGCTTGAATGCTTGAGTTGCCAAGTAAATAGATATTGTCACCATTTACTTTAACTTGCTGACCAACAAGAGTACCATTGTTAATTACAACCCCTTGTTCTTCGCCTTTAGCACTTACACTAATAGTGTTAGTGCTAGGCACATAAGTACCCGAACCTTCACCTAAAGCGTAAAGTTCTACACTACCATTAGCTGAAACATTTGCTTTAATTGTTCCTTGGTTAATTACTTGGTGACCAAATACTAAACCTTGTTTACCCGCAAAGATTTCTCCAAGGTTAACCGCTTGGTTACCTGCTTTAATGGTGTAAACAATTTGTGGGTTGTTAAAGTCACTAATTTGAATTGATTGACCTGCAAGTAAGAAAACATTACCGTTTTCACTTTTTAGAATACCGTTGTTTACTACTTGACCACCTACTAAGGCAATGTGACCATTTTTATCAACGCTAATAAGACCTTGGTTTAAAATAGCTGCTATTTTTTCATCATTGCTAGAGTTAAAGTTTAACTTGCCAGCTAAGAAGTCTTCATTGCTAATATCAAGAGTTGAAGCTACTAAAGAGTTTACGTCAACTGTAGCTGTTTTACCAAACACTATCCCTGCTGGGTTAACAATAAATACTTGTCCGTTTGATCTTAGGGTACCAAGAATTTGTGATACTTGACCACCAAGAACACGGTTAAGTACTGCTGAGTCCGCAGAGTTTTGGATAAAGTTATAGATTTCGTTTACTCCGATATTGAAAGTTTTCCAATCAATAATTGTACGATCAGTAACCGAAGTAATATTAGTAACTAGGCCATTTACATCGATTTGGGCTTTACCTGCGATTACGCTAGGATCCCCACTAATAGCAAGTGCTTTAGCGCTTAAGCTCATACTACCCAATAGAGCTATAGCTAAAGTTGCAGACATGCCTAGGGCTCTACCAGCTCGTTTTGTAAGTTGGCAGATGCTAGATGTAAATGTATTAGTGCCTTGACGGGCAATACGCGAAATTTTTAAATTATCTTCTGTTGAGAGAGTATAGTCCTCTAGCTCAACTGGGGTGCTTTGAACCGCACCTGTGGTTTTACCTGCATGATTGCAGATTTCAGAAACGACAACTAAGCGTCCCTGATCATTTAATTTTAGTCGATATATTCTATTCATGGGTAGTATTATTGGATGTAAATTTTCTAAACAGGAACTAGCTTAAGCTAGCTCTTTCTAATGTGTGAACTAATTAAAAATAACTCTATAAAGGAATTAAGTTGAAAATATTGTTGGGATATTTGTAAGACAGATTACAGACGGTTGCCAGACCTAAAAGATGAGATTGTGAGAGTTTGTTATGTTAAAGATTAAAACTTCAACTTAATTAATTTCTAGAGGTATTTTCTCTTACCTAGTTAGACAAGCAAAAAAGGAAAAAGTTTTAACTTTTTTTAGAAAAAGATTAGGGTGCCAAAATAAAATTCTTAAATCTAAGTTACTGATCTTTAATTGGAATTATTTTCTATCTAACTAGACCTAAAAAGGAAAATTTGCCAGAAAAAAGTTATAACTTGCCACGGTATATTATAGAGCAAAAAGTGAAATAAAGCCAATTTACTTACTTTAAGTAAGGAAATTAAGAAGAACAATTCTTACTTGCCTTTGTTAAGGTGCTAAGTTCTTGAGTTTAAGAGCAAATTAGGTACTTTTAGCCACTTAGGCAAGGAAGTTGGAGTTTTTCCGTAAATTAGGGGAGAAATTAAGGCAGGCAAAAAGAAAAAGTGAGTTCTCAAACTAAAAAAAACAAAGTTAAGAGCAAAAATAAATTTTTCTCTGAGTAGCTAAATAATATTTAAGCAAAAGAAGAGACTGCTTCTTATTAAGGCAATGAGTTATATTTTTCTTTTTTCTTACAGTAAATAATGTCTCCTTTCTTATCTCACAGAAGCTAGTGTTCTCTTCTCTTCCTTCTCTTCTCTAACAGTAATAGCAGTAGCCTTTCTTCTATAAAGCAAAGAGATCCCCTCTTCCTTATTAAAGCAAGATCCCCCAACACTTTTGCCCTATCAAAACAAAGAGAGTTCACATTTCTTCTATTAAAGCCAAGAGAGTTCCCCTCTCCTCTATCACAGCAAATAGTGCTCCTTTTATCTCTTACAGCAAGCCGAGTGCCCTCTCCTCTCTTAAAGCAAAAATTGTTTCTTTTTTATTCTTCTCTCACCACAAAGACTCGTGTTCACAAAATAAGCGAATAAGCAGATAAGTAAATAAGCAAGATATAAAAGCTCTTAAGTGAATTATTAAAGCACTAAAACTCCCTTCTCGCTCCCTAGTTACAATGCCTCTCTCCGAGAGATAGCTCTAAAATTACAAACTTGCCTGAGAAGAAAATAAAGGCAAGAAAATTGCCCCGTAATGAAAAAAATTTGCTATACTTTAGGCATAAAAAATGCCTTATAAAAAATCAAATCAAATGTCTTTCCTTTGCTATAAAAAGCTTAAATAACAAGCTTTTAAGAAAAAAGTTAAATTTTTTTTATATTTTATACTTTTATTTCGAAAAGAAATTTGCTAGACTAAATTTATTACAATAGTTAAGCACCCTTCACTTCTTTTGCTTGGCTATTTACATTCTTTAATCTTCCAAATAAATTTTCGTTATAAAAGAGTATCAAATGAAAAAACTAGTTTTTGTTAATGAGCGAATGTAAAGTTTAACAAAGCACTAGCAAGCTTGAGCTTGTTAAGTTAGCTTTGTCGACAAAGCTGACTTAAAAATTTAACGATAAATTCTTATCTTATATAAAATCCAAATTTTATCTTTTGCCGGCTAGGCAAACTCCCTTAGTATGTTTCTACTTTTTTAGGTAGGTTTTATCCCTAAACAAACTGTACCTAAAATCTAAATTAACTTAGAGAAAATCTCTCAAGACCACATTTTATTTTGTTATATCTAGAGGTAGTCCCACTACTTGGGGTTAGTCTACCTAAATTTTGGCAAAAATAAAATTTTTAAGACAATTACATAGAAAAGTTAAGGAAAAAATCAAATGACAAAACACGCATTAGTATTACAAACAGACTTTGGTTTAGGTGACGGTGCAGTTAGTGCAATGTATGGTGTAGCTGCTCAAGTAGATCCTGAATTACGCGTGCATGATTTAACTCACGATATTCCTCCCTATGATATTTGGGCTGCTTCTTATCGTTTATTACAAACAGTTCCTTATTGGCCAAAAGGCACAGTTTTTGTTTCTGTAGTTGACCCTGGTGTAGGCTCGACGCGCCGTAGTTTTGTGGCTAAAACAAAAAATGGACAAATTGTAATTACCCCAGATAATGGTACTTTAAGTCACTTAGCTCACTACATTGGCTTAGAAGAAGTGCGCCAAATTGATGAATTAGTTTCTCGTTTACCGCATTCGGGAGAAAGTCATACGTTTCATGGTCGTGATGTATATGCTTTTAATGGAGCTCGTTTAGCAGCTGGCTTAGTGTCATTTGAAGACTTAGGAACGGTTGTTCCGCTTGACAAGGTTACATGTATACCTATTGTAGATGCTCGCGTAGAAGACGGCATTGCACGTGGTATTATCGATATTTTAGATATACGTTTTGGGAGCTTATGGACCAATATTCCCTTAGGCCTATTACGTGAACTCGAAGTTAAAAGTGGTGAAGATGTAGTAGTTTCTATTTACCATAATGGCATTAAGGTTTACCAAAACGTAATGAAGTTTGCTAAGGTTTTCTCAGATGTAAACATTGGCGAACCTCTAGTTTATATTAACTCACTTCTGAACGTGGGAGTGGCAGTTAACCAGGATTCATTTAGCCGGTTATACCATATAGGTACAGGGGTTGAGTGGAGTATTGAGATTCGTAAATCTCAGATTGCGCAAGCATAGTAAATGTTATAATTTTTTGTAAGGAGTTATTTTCATGGCGACAGCAACTAAACGTAATCCGGTAAAAACGGTTGTGGCAATAGGAATTGGGGCGGCAATAATTTTAATTTTAATGCGTTTTGTGATGTTACCAACTCCAGTACCAAATACTAAACTACAAACGGCATATGGCTTTTTAGCTTTATTTGCAGGTATTTTTGGTCCATTTGCTGCTGGTGTAGCAGCGTTTATTGGGCATTTCTTAAATGACGTTACCCAATATGGTACAGCTTGGTTTAGCTGGATTAGTTGTTCAGCTCTACTTGGTGTAGTTTTAGGTTATGCAGTTGATGGTAAAAAACTCTTAGCAGGTTACTTTACAGTAAAACAAGCTATTATCTTTAATGTTATCCAAGTCATTGCCAATTTAATACTTTGGGGAGTAGTAGCTCCTTCCATAGATACGGCAGTTTACGCTGAACCAACTAACAAAGTATACCTTCAAGGTATAGTAGCAGCTATTGGTAATGCACTATCAGTAGGGATTATTGGTACAGTTTTATTAGCAGTTTACGCTAGAACTCGTACTAAATCAGGTGCTTTAGAATTAGAAAAATAAAAAACATGAGATAAAGCAAGTACATCTGTACTTGCTTTAACCTTCGCTATGGACAAACAACCGATTATTTCATTTAAAAATTTTAACTTTAAATATGATGCTCAAGCCGAGCCAACGTTAAAAGATATAAATCTCGATATTTATCCAGGGGAAAAAGTATTAATTCTTGGACCTTCAGGTTCAGGTAAAAGTACACTTGGTAACTGTATTAATGGACTTATCCCTCACGCCTTTCCAGGAAAAATAACTGGTGAATTAACCGTAAATGGTGTAGTTACAAAAAACTCTTCGCTTTTTGAGTTAAGTAATTCTATAGGTACAGTATTACAAGATACTGACCATCAATTTGTTGGTCTTACCGTTGAAGAAGATATAGCCTTTGCCTTAGAAAACTCTTGTGTCCCACGTGAGCAAATGCAAGAACAAGTACAAAAATGGGCAAAAGCCGTAGGCGTAGAAGAACTTTTAGAAAAATCTCCTCATGATCTTTCAGGGGGACAAAAGCAACGTGTATCCCTTGCAGGCGTGCTTGTTGATGAAACGCCAATTTTACTTTTTGATGAGCCACTGGCAAACCTTGACCCAGCTTCAGGGCAAGATTCAACTAAGTTAATTGCTCAAATTCAAGCCCAAACGCAAGCTACAGTTGTAATTATTGAACACCGTCTCGAAGATGTGTTAATTGCCAATGTTGACCGCATTATTGTGTTTAGTCATGGGCAAATAGCAGCCGATACAACTCCAGAGGCTTTACTCAAAAGTAACACTCTAGCCGAGCTGGGCATACGTGAACCTCTATGGGTAACGGCTTTACGCTATGCTGGCGTAGACCTCGATCAAGTAGAAAATATTGCGTCGATAGATACTTTAGCAGGTGCTGAGATAGCAACTAAACTTGCCCAATGGCAAGCAAGTCAACCTGCAGTAGTGCCACAAGTAAAAGCCCAAAGTCTGATTAAACTAGAAAAGGTTTCATTTGCTTATAGTGAAGATACGCCAACGATTTTAAAAAATATAAATCTTGAAATAGGCAAAGGGGAAATGATTTCTCTGGTGGGGAAAAACGGAGCAGGGAAGTCTACTTTAGCAAAAATCATTTGTGGTTTTGAGCGGACAAGCAAGGGGCAACTAAGCTGGGAAGGGCAAAATATGCAAGCCTGGAGCATTAAAGAAATTGCCGACCATGTGGGTTATGTTATGCAAAACCCTAACCAAATGATTACCCAAGTAAAAATTTACGATGAAGTAGCTCTAGGCTTACGTTTTCGTAAGGTACCAGAAAAAGAAGTAGAAACACGCGTTCATCAAGTTCTGCGCACTTGTGGTCTGTATGCCATGCGTAACTGGCCCGTATCCGCCCTTTCTTATGGCCAGAAAAAACGTTTAACCATAGCTTCGATTTTAGTCTTAGATCCTAAGGTAATTATTTTAGATGAACCTACGGCAGGACAAGATTATAAACACTATACCGAGCTCATGGAGTTTTTAAGACAAATTAACCGCCTTGGCGTAACTATTATTATGGTGACCCATGACATGCATCTAATGCTCGAGTATACCCACCGTGCAATAGTAATGGTAAATGGACAAATAGTTTCTGATACAACGCCAGTAAAAGTTTTAACTAACCCAAGTTTAGTAAAACAAGCTGCCTTAAAAGAAACTAGCTTATTTGTCTTAGCCCAACGTATGGGCTTGGCTAATCCTGTAGTCTTTACGGAAAAATTTATTGCTTACGATCGGAGAGTGCATCATGAGTAACAATGTAATGGGGTTTATTCCTAAAAATTCGCTAGTTCATCGCCTGCATTCTACGGCTAAGCTCTTATATTTTATTATCGTGGTAACTGCTTCGATGTTAACTTACGATACAAGATTATTAATCTTTATTTCCGTAAGTTCATTGCTTATTCTCAAGCTCTCTAAAATACGCTATGTTGAAATAAGCTTTGTCGTGAAATTTATTCTCTTTTTCTCGGTATTAAACCTTGTCATGGTGTATGTTTTTGATCCTACGCATGGCAACTCTCTGTATGGTACCTATAACCCGATATTTGCGGGTTGGGGATATTTTCAGTTTACCTACGAAGAGTTTTTCTTTTTAGCTAACATGGTGCTCAAGTACATATGTACAGTACCTCTAGCTATTGCCTTTTTAATGACTACTAACCCAAGTCAGTTTGCTTCGAGTTTAAATCAAATCGGCTTAAGTTATCGTCTGAGCTATGCTGTAGCTTTAACCTTACGTTATATTCCTGATGTGCAAGCTCAATATCAGGCAATCAGTAAATCGCAACAAGCTCGTGGCTTAGACTTATCGCGTAAAGCACCTTTCTGGCAAAGAGTAAAAGCGATAGTAGCACAGGTAATGCCTCTGTTACTTAACTCCTTTAATAATATAGACTCGATAAACCAAGCAATGGAATTACGCCGATTTGGGCAAAATAAACGCCGTACTTGGATTAGTCAAAGAAAAATGCAAGTAACCGATTATCTAGTAATAGTTCTTGCTTTATTAATTCTAGCTACAGTTTTTGTTTGCTGGGAACTTAATCAAGGACGTTTTTATAATCCATTTGTTTAGCAAACCTCACGGAGACTACTACACTTTGTTAAAAGTGTAATAGTCTTTTTTTATGCTTGTAATTAAAGGAGAGGTAAAAGTATTTAAGGACAGATATAGAAGGCTGGTAAATAATAGTAAAAAATATTTAAGTTCAGCAAAAAGTATTTAAGGGTAGAGGCAGAAGATAAAAGTTATTTAAAGAACTGATTAAGTAGAATAAAAAAATTCCACCTAATTGTTGGGCAATTAGGTGGAATTTTATTTTTATCCTAAAAACATTCTTTAAGAGGTTGGAATTCGATAAGCTTCATTAATGATTCTTTCTAAATCGTTTTCAAAGATTTTTTCAGGATCTGATTCGCTATATATTGCAAATGAACGTCTACTTGTGTTAATTTCATCAGTAAAATGTTTAATTTGATTGCTGAAAAATTTTACATCACTATTAGGATTGTTGAGATTATAAACTATAGTTTCTTTAAACTTTTCAATTACCTCTATAGTTTGTTCATCAAAGTTGATAAACGAATATGTAGTAGGATCACTTTTCACTTTGTCAATAAGGGCATCAAACTGAAAATCGAAAACTATACTCTTGATGGAATCTACGCTTCTATTGCCTTCGATTATGCTTTGCGTGTTCTTGAAGAACTCTTTGAAGTGATTCTCCAGTTCTTCAACATCAAAATTTTTATTACTGTTAAATAAATCATTGAGTCCATTTTCAATACACGCAAGGGCAACTCTAAAGTGAGGCGTTACCGTGTAGTAATCCATAGTTTTTAGAGTTTCTAAAGTTTTTAGAGTTGTTTTAATAAAGGCTTCGCGCGTTGGGGTGGTAGCTAAGCCAACATCAATAAACTGATGGATAAACTCTATAACTTTTTGTTTAGTAACGCGAAGGTTTTCTTCTTCAAGAATATTTAATTGGTAAAGAGCTTCGCCAATTTGATCTACTTCTAACTCTTCTTCGAGAAAGGATGAATTAGGATTTTCTGACTTTTGACTTGCCCGATAGTTAGCTATTTGCTGTTTAATGATAGAATGAACTTTCGTATAACCTTTTTGGTAGGTGTCTTTATCCTTAAGACCTAGACGTTTATAAAATGAATCAGGGTCATTTTCATCATAACCAGAAATAAGTTTACCCTTGGCATTATATTCTAAAGGACTATCTTTAGCTTGCAGAGTTAATTTAATAATGCCTTGCAGAATACGGTTCACACTTTTTAAGTGCTTATATGTGTCAGCATCTTCTTCTATTGAAGTTATATCTGGAATTTCGAGTCTTGATAAACCATATTTACTAATGTGACTGAGATTAATCGGAGATTCAGAATTGAAATGTTTTTTAAAAATTCTTACTAAATCTATCTTCCTTTTAGTAATTATTTTACGCAGGTTTTTTCGATCAGGCATGATAACCTTAGTATCAAACTTATCTCCTTTACTTAGTCCCGAGTAGGTTTTCATAGCTGCTAAGAACTCTTCTTTATTACGTTGTGGTGCACGTAAATTAATGATCTTACCAAAAGGTTTGATCCTCTTATAAAGACGATTAGTTCTTGAATAAGCTTGAATTAGTTTTGCTCCACTTAAGACACGATCAACAATTAAAGTATGTAGTTTTGGTGCATCAAACCCGGTTAAAAGCTTGTCAACAACAATAATTAAGTCTAAATATTCTTTAGGATCCTCTTTTTCTTTACGATTAACGCGCTTGATACGTTCCATAGCATCACTTTCATGGAAGTTCTCATTGAAGCCAAGAGTATTATGGTAGTGTTCTCTGATTTCTTTTAAGTAGGCTTTGTCATCGCCATCGCCTTTATAATCAACCGTGTTACTAAAAATAGCCGTAAACTTCAGGTTGTCAACAAAGAGAGCTTTTTTCTCTGCCTCACTCATTTGTGCAAGTTGATCTCTAAACTCACAGAAAATGTGATAAGCCATGTTAATGGAAGAGGTGGTTAACATACTACTGAATTTACGCTCTTTAGAAAAGAGCTTCCAGTTTTTAAGCGTAAAGGCAACTATGCTTTTTATATAGTTTTTGGCAATTTGACTTTGTTCTTCTTTGAGTTTTGAGTTAAGGTATTTGTCCGTAAATTCGTTATAGCGCTTAGTATAATCATCTGGACTTTCATTTTCATACGGCTTAAAAGAAAATTTTTCTTTTACCGCAAAGTTAGCAAAGTCAGTATTTTTTTCTGGATCAAAAACCTGTTTAATGTCTTCTATTTGGGTAAAATGCACATCAAAACCAAGCACATTCCTATCATAAATAGCTTGTAAAATGGTATATGAGTGTATTAAGTTACCAAATATAGCCTCGGTGTTTTTATGTTTTCCTTGATTTTCCTGTTTATAGTCATCGAGATTCGGAGTACCTGTAAAACCAATCCATGCGGTGTATTTTAGAATATTACGAATCTCTTTTAAAGAGTCACCGCTTGTCGAACGATGGGCTTCATCAACAATAAACAGAATATTTTTTTCAGACGCATTATCGATTAACTCTTTATACTTAGGGTTAGAGCTAGTAAGGAACTTATGTAAAGTTTGAATAGTAGTAATAATAATATTATTTTTTTCGTCGTCTGCGAGAGCTTCCCCAAGTTTTATACTGCCACTTTTACTGCCACCTTTACTGCTACTTTTACTACCACTTTCACTGGTGTTTTCACTGGTGTTTTCACTGTCACTTTCACTGCCACTTCCTATTGAATTATCTATAACTATAAGGCTGTTTTCAGACGACGTTAAAAAGCGACTGAAGTTATTATGAGTTTGTTTTCTCAAGTCAATACGATCGACAAGAAAAACTACTTTTTGGATTTTATTTTCACTGCGAGCAATAAGGTTAGCGATTTTAAAACTAGTTACGGTTTTCCCCGCTCCCGTTGTATGCCATACATAACCTAAGCGGTTAACTACCGTTTTAGTTTTTTGTAGAGTTGGATTAATATCGTTATCAACTTGCGTAAAGTGTCCATCATCGTCAAGATGGGTTAGCATTTTGTTAATCCGAGAAATGCACTCATCTACTGCCTTAGCTTGGTACTTACGCATGAGCATAATTCTAGGCTTGATACCTTTTTCAGCAATAATATGGTTAGTCACCATATTACGTACATTTAGAGGAGTAAATAGTCTCTCTAGCACTAAAGTTACGTCAGTTACTGGAGTCTCAAATGAAGCTGGAATTTCCTTTTGACTATATAGATCTATTCTTTGTAATTGGTGCTCGCCGAGGTTTTTGATATCTTTACTTCTTTCAGTCCATTGATAACAATAATTTTTGTCAATCTTATCGTTTTTATTTGGACGAGCAAAGTATCTTAACCAATTTTCTTTAGCTACTACGCATACTTGAATTGTAGAGAAAATGGTTAGATGTTTATTATCGATTTCCTTAAGATAAGTCTTAACTTGATTATAAGCTCTATTAATATCTACATCTTCTCTTTTATTCTCAAAGAGAACTACTGGGAGGCCATCAATTAGTAACATTAAATCCGCACGGTAGTTACCAATTTGAACTTGTTGAGCAATTTGATAAGTAGGTTCGTAGTCTCTGTACCCATTAGGTTTTTTCTCTTCTGGAGAAAATAGAACTAAAGGCGTTTTTTTATTTTCGTCGTCACCTTTACGGGTAATTTTGACTTCGGTAGCTCTACCACTACTTTGTAAAAATACTGCTGCATTAAATGGCACAAATCCTTTAGAATTTTCTTTGTTGTAGATAGATTCCTCAATTTCATTAAGAATTTCTCTGAATTCTTGTTCCTTAAGTTCTGCCGAGCCAGATTTAATTAATATAGTACGGTTGTTTCTTTCAATGATTTCTTTAAGATTTTCTTTTAAATCATTTTCAGTTAAATAAGTGCTTTTTTTATTTAGCTTATTATTTAAAAACTCCCAAGCACGAGGCTGTAAACTAGTTAAAGTTTCTATAATGTTACTTTCAAATTGAGATTCCGTAATTTTCATATATTAACAGTGCTCCTAATTTTGTTTAAGGTTATTTAAATTAATATCTAAAACAACGGACTTTAGTGTTGTTTTTTATTTGCCAAGATTGATTATTTTTATGTTCTCTTATAATTAATTATAGGTTAGAAGTTTTTTATTTTCAATGCTTTATCATTCGTACTGTAAACTTAATTTACTCTCTTAGTTAGTAGTGTTTGGTTTGTATTGTTTTTTCTTTTTAATGTTGCTTATAGCTTATCGGATACACTCTATCTTTACTGCTTTTAAGCTCGTAATATTTTTAGGATGGTTAATGTAAGTACTTTGTTTTAATATTATCCTGTTATCTAGCCTATAACTTAAGTAAAATAGCCAAATTACAATAATTTTATCTAGATAAGCTGTTTATTTAGTAAAATTCCTTTTTTCTTTCTCATGTTTAAGTAAGTAAAACCAAACTATGGTTCGTAAATTTTTTTGTTCATTTTAGCGAGAAAAAAATAAGTCCAGCAAATATAAAATTCGCTGGACTTTTATTTTTATCCTAAAAACCATCTTTAAGCTTCTGGAATTTGATAAGCTGCGGTAACGATTCTGTTTAAGTCGTTTTCAAAGATTTTTACAGGATCAGAGTCGCTTAATATTACAAATCGACTTCTACTTTTGTTAATTTCATCAGTAAAATATGAAATTCGAGGGCGGAAAGTTCTTACATCACTATTAGGATTGTTGAGATTATAAATAGCCTCTTTTCTAAACTTTTCAATTGTCTTTATAGTTTGTTCATCAAAGTTGATAAACGGATATGTAGAAGGATTACTTTTAACTTTGTCAATAAAGACATCAAACTGAAAACCGAAAACTATACTATTGAGAGAATCTCCGCTATTATTGCCTTCGATAATGCTTTGCGCGTTCTTGAAGAACTCTTTGAAGTGTTTCTCCAGTTCTTCTACATCAAAATTTTTATTACTGTTAAATAAAGAATTGAGTTCATTTTCAACACACGCAAGGGCTGCTTTAAAGTGAGACGCTATCTCGTAGTAATCCATAGTTTTTAGAGTCTCTAAAGTTTTTAGAGTTGTTTCAATAAAGGCTTCGCGCGTTGGGGTGGTAGCTAAGCCAGTATCAATAAACTGATGGATAAACTCTATAACTTTTTGTTTAGTAACACGAAGATTTTCTTCTTCAAGAATATTTAATTGGTAAAGATTATCGCCAATTTGATCTTCTTCTACCTCTTCTTCTTCGAGAAAGGGTGAATTAGGATTTTCTGACTTTTTACTTGCCCGAAAGTTAGCTAATTGCTGTCCAATGAGAGATTGAGGATCCACATAACCTTTTTGGTAGGTCTCTTTATCTTTAAGACCTAGAGATTCATAAAACGCATCAGGGTCATTTTCATCATAACCAGAAATAAGTTTACCCTCGGCATTATATTCTAAAGGACGGTCTTTAGCTTGCAGAGTTAAGTAATTAATATCTCTCAGAATAGAGTGCAACTCTTTTAATAACTTATAGCTTTCAGAGCCTTCGTCTGTTGAAGTTAGATCTGGAATTGCGAGACCTGCTAAACCATATTCACGAATGTACGGGAGATTAAACGGGGATTCAGAGTTGCTAAATACAGCATTAACTCTTGCTAAATCTTCTTGGCGTTTAGCAATTCTTATTACCAGCTCATCCTGCTCAGGCATTATAACCTTAGCATCAAACTTATCATCTTCACTAAGTCCCGAGTAGGTTTTCATAGCTGCTAAGAACTCTTCTTTATTACGTTGTGGTGCACGTAAATTAATGATCTTACCGTAAGGTTTGTAATTAGAAAGACGGTTAGTTCTTGAGTAAGCTTGAATTAGTTTTGCGCCACTTAAGATACGATCAACAATTAAAGTGTGTAGTTTTGGTGCATCAAACCCAGTTAAAAGCTTGTCAACAACAATAATTAAGTCTAAATATTCTTTAGGATCCTCTTTTTCTTTACGATTAACGCGCTTGATACGTTCCATAGCATCACTTTCATGGAAGTTATCATTGAAGCCAAGAGTATTACGGTAGTGCTCTCTGATTTCTTTTAAGTAGGCTTTGTCATCGCCATCGCCTTTATTATCAACTTTGTCACTAAAAATAGCCGTAAACTTCAGGTTGTCAACAAAGAGAGCTTTTTTCCTTTCTTCACTCATTTGTGCAAGTTGATCTCTAAACTCACAGAAAATGTGATAAGCCATGTTAATGGAAGTGGTAGTTAACATACCACTGAATTTACGCTCTTTAGAAAAGAGCTTCCAGTTTTCTAGCGTAAAGGCAACTATGCTTTTAATATAGTTTTTAGCAACTTGACTTTGCTCTGCGTGCTTGAGTTTTAAGTTAAGGTATTTATCCGTAACTTCGTTATAGCGCTTATTGTAATCATCTGGACTTTCATCTTCATACGGCTCAAAAGTAAATTTTTCTTTTGCCGCAAAGTTAGCAAAGTCAGTATTTTTTTCTGGATCAAAAACCTGTTGAATGTTATCTATTTGGGTAAAGTGCACATCAAAACCAAGCACGTTATTATCATAAATAGCTTGTAAAATGGTATATGAGTGTACTAATTTACCAAATATAGCCTCGGTGTTTTTGTAAGTTCCGAGATATTCTGGTTTATAGTCATCGAGATTCGGAGTACCAGTAAAACCAATCCATGCGGTGTATTTTAGAATATTACGAATCTCTTTTAAAGAGTCACCGCTTGTCGAACGATGGGCTTCATCAACAATAAACAGAATATTTTTTTCGGCTGCTATATCGGCTAACTCTTTATACTCAGGGTTAGAGCTAGTAAGGAACTTATGTAAAGTTTGAATAGTAGTAATAGTAATATTATTTGTTTGGTTGCTTGCAAGAGCTTCCCCAAGGGTTCTACTACCACTTCCTTCTGAGTTATCGATAACTATAAGGCTGTCTTCAGACGAAGTTAAAAAGCGACTGAAGTTATCATAAGTTTGTTTTCTTAAGTCAATACGATCAACAAGAAAAACTACTTTTTGGATTTTACTTTCACTGCGGGCAATAAGGTTAGCAATTTTAAAACTGGTTACGGTTTTCCCCGCTCCCGTAGTATGCCATACATAACCTAAGCGGTTAACTACCGTTTTAGTTTTTTGCACTATTGGCTCTATATCACTACCAACTTGCGTAAAGTGTCCCTCATCGTCAAGATGGGTTAGCATTTTGTTAATTCGAGAAATGCACTCATCTACTGCCTTAGCTTGGTATTTACGCATGAGCATAATTCTAGGCCTGATACCTTTTTCAGTAATAATATGGTTAGTCACCATATGACGTGTATTTAGAGGGGTAAATAGATTTTTTAACACTAAAGTTACGTCAGTTACTGGAACCTCAAATGAAGCCGGAATTTCCTTTTGACTATCGAGATCAATTCTTTTTAAATGGAGATCACCGAAGGTTTTGATGTCTTTATTTTTTTCGGTCCATTGATAGCAATATTTTCTGTCAATATCTTCGTTAGTATTTGGACGAGCAAAGTATCTTAACTCATTTTCTTTAGCTACTGCACAAACTTGAATTGTAGAGAAAATTGTTAGTTGTTTTTGATCGATTTCATTAAGATAACGCTTAACTTGACTATAAGCTCCATTAATATCTACATCTTTTCTTTTATTCTCAAAGAGAACTACAGGAAGACCATCAATTAGTAACATTAAATCCGCACGGTAGTTACCAATTTGAACTTGTTGAGCAATTTGATAAGTCGGTTGGTAGTCTCTATACCCTTGAGGTTTTTTCTCATCCGAAGAAAAGAGAATTAAAGATATTTTATGTTCTTTGTGATCACTTGTACGGGTAATTTGGACTTCGGTAGGTCTACCACTACTTTGTAAAAAGACAGCCGCATTAAATGGCACAAATCCTTTAGAATTTTCTTTGTTGTAGATAGATTCCCTAATCTCATTAATAACTTCTTTGAATTCTTGGTCGTCAAGTTTTGCCGAGCCTGATTGAAGTAATATCGAACGGTTGTTTCTTTCTATGATTTCTTTAAGGTTTCTTAATAACCTGTCTTCAGATACATAATCGCTTTCACGGGTAAGTTTACTGTTTAAAAAATCCCAACCATATGGGTATAAACTAGTTAAAGTGTCGATTACGTTTTTTTCAAATTCATTTTCACTTAAATTCATACGCTTTAAAGTTCTCTAGTTATGGAGTTGAGACAGAGGAAAAAGCAAAAAAATTCTTTTTCCAGACATAAGAAGTTTTATGGTTTTTAATGCAATATTAAATAAAAACCATATGTTTTTATTATATCCTTTTTTTGCCCGTAATATTCGGAAAATAATAAATTTTTTCTCCGAAAAATTAACGTCTATGGACTTTAAAGTTGGGAATTATATATTCTTGCTAAGTTAGACAGGAGAAATTATAAACAAAGAGAAAAAGGTGGCGTTCAAACAACGCCACCTTAATAAATAAAACGAGAGTAAATGTAAATAAAGATTTATATTTGTATATGGTTTGTAGGCAGTTTTTAACTTTGCAACAAAGATTATTATAAGAAGAAAGATTTAACCAAAGTTATAAAAAACAACATACAATAGAGTAAATAACGTAAGTTATTCTCATGCAAATATTATAGGCAAATATTTTAGCAAAAAAGTAAAAAACTTTTCATTTTGTGATCTAGTTCACACTTTTAGGTAAGAAAAAGAGTAAAATAGATTATGATTAATAATCAATAAGTTAGTGTATAAATATAGGCGGGAAAAAGTAAAGTTATTTTACTGTTCTTTTGTTAAGAGGTTGATTTTTAAGCAAAAGAAAGATAAGGAGAAAAAGACAAAATGATAAAAAACGAACATCTTGCGCGGAGGTAGGATCTAAAATGAAAAGAAGCAACCTTAATGAATTTAAGGTTGCTTCTAGACACATGAAAAAAGTCAATATCACTCTAACTGCAGCTCTCTTGTTAAGAAAGGTTCAACAGTTTTAGAGGATTAGTAGAATAATCTAAAGCCTGTAGCTACTTGTTTGTCTGTTAGTTTATTAACTACACGAGTTGAAGCAGCTGTAGTATTTCTAACTTTGTAGTAGTTACCTTCAACAAAGTATTTTAAGCTAAATGCATCACCAGCGTATGAATCAAATACCCAGTATTCTGTACCTAAGTAAGTAGCTGATTCTTGTACTTGGCTGTAGTTACCAGTATTTCTGTTGTAGTGAGATTTAGTGTATTTGTTGATGTAACCACCGTAAACTGTTAAGCCTTTAACAAAAGTATTGTTGTGTTGTACATCTAAACCAAACGAAGCTTTGTGAGATGGTTGGTCACGGTTGTAGTCGTGTTGTTTTAACACAGAAACATTAGTACGTACGCGTAAATCTCTGTAGCCTGGAATTGGACGTAAGTCTAAGTAAACTTCAGCACCCCATGCAGTTGTGTAACCTAAGAATGCCGTTGTGCTTTCATTAATGCTACGAGCTGTAGCTAAGTTTAAGTAGATAGAGTTATTGCGGTCAAATTTCCAACCAAATGAAGCTTGGATATCACGCGCGTATTTGTTACGACCATCAACGTATCTTTCGCCTTGTTTCCAAGATGTTGAAACTGCAACACGGTATTTTTTGTTAGGATCGCTAGTTAGATCATAACGAGCAGTCCAGTCTGCATAAGTTAAGTATACATCAGATAAAGCTGAGTATGGAGTAGTTACAACGTTGGTTGAAGTACCGAAATCGTTATAATCTGCAGCCCCTTGTTCTTGAGAACGGATGTTTGATAAACCTGGAGCGATAGTGATTCTACCGAAGTCAAAGTTTTCAAAGTAAACATATAAACGTTCAAAACGTGGATTGGTAATTGAACGAGTTTTTTGTTTAGTAACACCATTTTCTAAAGTGTAGCGTTCAGGGAAAGCTTGTGCACGTGTATCGTAAGTACCATAGTTAATAGTACCGTAGTATTGTGTACGAGACGCTGTAGCATTTTGCATACCTGCGTGTGAGTTAATCCAGTTAGCACCGATACGCGAATCAAAACCGATGTTAGTTCTTGGATTTAACCATGCACGAGCACGTAATTGAACACGTGGACGGAAACCTAAAGTATTTACCCAATCTTGAGATTGTGTAGCCCCATTACGAATATCAAGGTCTTTACCATCATAGATATAGTGAAGACGTAAGTCTAACCCTAATTGGATCGTAGAACGACCATCTGCTGAAGCAAATAAATTAACGTAAGCAAATGAAGAAGCTGCCATGCTTCCTAATACTAAAGCTAAAAGTGTTTTTTTCATATTCAATCTTATTAATCTAAAACATAAGAAAGAGTACTAAACACTTGGAAAGATTAGTCTTTTGTAAATTAGTTAAGTATAGAAGTTTCTTTAAAATAATTTATCACAGCTTCACAATCAAGTTGTGGGCAATAAAAACTATTGTAGACACATGTATTTAAACTATATAGTTAGGAATACTAACTATATAGCCAGGAATACTAACTATATAGCCAAGGAATAAGGACATATCCTAGACTCTATCTCAAGGATAGGCAAAAGAAATTAACCAAGGATTAGTCCTATGAGTTTATTAGAGAGTTATTTAGGGCTAATAAACCTTTCTTATCTTGTAAAAGTGGAAATGGTTTATTTTCCTCAAGGGATAATAAATTTAGGCTTATTATACTCAATAAAAAATCTAAATTGTGAATAAAATGCAAAAATATAGAAAAATTTTATTATTTTTTCGCCTAAATTAGCAAATGATAGGTTAATCTGATAATTTTATCTACCAAATGAAATATATTACAACCTTAACCTCATCTTTTATTTTACAATTATCAAATGATAGTTAGGGAGTTTACTCTGATTTTAATCTCTTGTTACCGTTAATTATTGCAAATGATAGTAAGATAGCAATTTTTAACCTTGCAAATGATAGTTTTGAGGTTGTGGTATTTTGTTGGTTGGGCAAAAGTTATTTAATTTGGTTGTTGATTTAATTGAGGCTGCAGCAATAAACAATAAACAATAAACAAAAAAAAATAAACACTAAACCATAAATAACCACGACTAAAAGAAACCAAAAAGCCTAGTTAGTATAAAAGCTAACTAATCTTCTTTGTCCAACTAGAGTATACAAGCAAAAAAAATACTAAAAATTAGCTTTTTAGCAGGAAAATTTCACGCGAGCTAGAGATTTAGTATAAAATATAGAGGATGTATTATGAATGCAAAGTAATCGAATTTAGCTAGACCATGTGAGCCAAGGCATGAACTATGTCTGGTTACATTTAAGCTAAATTTTTAGAGGTGCAAAATAGATGAAGTTTAGCAAAAAAATGAATTATGCTCCGGATCTCTACCGAGCAATTTTAATAGAATTAGAGTTTACGGTAAACTTTACCAATCGCTTAAATTTTAATGACCCTATAGTAAATTCAATTTTCCATTTAAATCGAACCATTAACTCGCAAAAACATGGGCGCGAAAAATCATTTAACCATGATTCAAATCGTGCTTTTCGTTTAGTTAATACCGAGGGTAAAAAAGCTTATAGCACAGGGTTATTAGTTTTAACTTTTAGCTCGTTATACGCTTCTTTATTAATAGCAAATAACGACGATCGCGATTTACGTCATATTATTCTCATGAAAATGGTAACCTACTATGATTACTATTTAACCGAGATAGATACTAAGAACGCTTTTGCTAATGTCGAAGCTCTTAACCTAAATGAAATCGACTATATGGCAGAAAAAATGCGTGATCCTAACAATGGTTTTGAACAAATAGCTCCAGAGCGCTATAAAAAGTTCCCACCATTTGTTTTAACTAGTGCAATGTTTAAGTTTGTGTTTGCTTACTTACACAAAGAACACAATATCTATAACCAACAACGCATTTTAGATCTGTTAGATCTATATATGTCGAGTTATAGTTACATTGCCTTTAGTTTAGGTTTAGGAGCATGCTATCACGCTAGTCTGGCTAAAATAGATCTTGAATCTCAAGCTCCATTCTGGTTCTTTAGATTTGATCTTACCGATCAACACACGCGTAGTTTAAGCTACATTGTTGATCACTATGTTTATAACCCAGAACTAGGGCTTCCAGAAAACTACTATAAACTTGGACGTTTATTTGCTAATAGTGGTAAACCTTTACATGAGTTTGCTCGTTCAGTAAAACACTTAGGAACTTTAGCTTGTTTCCCACGTCGAGAAGAACAAAAAGAATTTTTCCAAGAGCAAATTAATAAACAAAAGCAAAACTATCCAGAGAGCTTTAACTTTATTGTTGATTCTTTACGTAAAGCCTATGCTCGTATTCTTCATACCATGGAAGAATTAAGAGAAAAACAACAAGACCCAAATCAAGGCATTAATCCAACCTTTACTAGCAAGGATCCTGAGTTAAATCTTGATGCGGTAATCGATCTCAATAGCTATCTTAAAAATAAAGACGATCCTCTTTATTTTGCTAACCATGTTTATCATTTAGCGGATATCTATACCAATTGCACTGAGTTACCAGACTATGTAGCAATTGACTATAACTCACCAGATCTTCTCGATGTGTTTATCGATAGCTATGGAGATGAACAAGGTTCGGTGTATGTTCCTGCTTTTGTTGAACCTAAAGCCCAAGCTTTAGCTCCAGTTGTATTACAACATGCTCATAGTGTTCTTGCCGAAGACCTCAACTCAGAGCAACAAGAGTTTGTTAAGAAAATGATTTCGCTGCAAACAAGCCAAACTCAAGCTTTAGATTTAGCCCAAGACTATGCTCCGCAAGTACAAGCTTATCAAGAAAATGTAGCTAAAGTGCTGGATGAGTACACAGCAATGCGTAGTTTACGCATCCGTCAAAGAGAGCAAAAATACACGCCAGAGCAACTCGAGTTCTTAAAAGAAGCTTACAAAAATGCGTTTGCTAACTATAGTCAGCGTAAAAAAGGTAATAAAGAAAAATACTTTTTAGCAAGTGAAGTTTTACCGCAAAATCGTGTTGGGGCTCTCAAAAATGTTAAAGCCAAGATTAAAGTGTCTTTAAGTGAGCTATTAACTCCTACTTTTGCTCACCAAGATAAACTTGCTCTTGTTGCCAAAGCACAAAGCCAAAAAGATCGCCAATTCCGTGGTAAAGCAACTCCTGAAGGTTTTGGGCAAATTGACAAGCTTCTCGAAGCCAAACAAACTAAACCAGAATCAGCAGGGCGTCCAAATCTTGAGCAGGCTTTATTCTCGCATATGCAAGCCCAGCAACAAAGAAATGCTCGCAATCTAGGTGAAGACTTAAATTACTTAAACAGCCTTAAAGAAACAATTAACGGCGACTTCTCAGTGCCATTTAGCGAACCAGAACCAGAGGTAAAAGCACCTGAGAGAAAAGTTAAAAAAGTTGTTATCCCAAAAAATAAAGTAATGCGAGTAAGTCGCTCGGCACGTAAACGTGGCAAAAAATAAAAAAATAGAACTCTTAGGTAACTAAGGGTTCATTTTTTTGTTGAAAAAATAATAAATAATTACTCAATTTTATGTACTTAAAATAAACAATTATGCCCTTGTCTATCTTAAAAGACCTACTTAAAG
Source organism: Psittacicella melopsittaci (assembly GCF_003585925.1). Taxonomy (GTDB): domain Bacteria; phylum Pseudomonadota; class Gammaproteobacteria; order Enterobacterales; family Psittacicellaceae; genus Psittacicella; species Psittacicella melopsittaci. The sequence continues at coordinate 17,574 of NZ_NRJH01000012.1, read as the reverse complement.
TAAGGGTTTTTGGCGAGATCTTTTCTTGAGGAAGTAATTTAGCTTGCCTAATTATCCTTTACTTAGTTAAATAATATAAATGATCTGTCATTTATCTATAAAAGTTATTTTTTCTCAGCTCAATAAAATAGGTATAATGCTTAATATTGTCTAAATAGTAATGATTGCTATTTAGCCGTTAACTCCAAGTTTTTTGGAGTTTTCTCTAATTTTTTTGTTTTTTTTTGTTTGTTGTTTTGAATTATATGTTTAAGAAGACTTTAATTTCTCTCGCCCTAGCAACAGCTGTGGTAAGCACTAGCTCGGCTGCTGTGCGACTTCTTTCTTGGAATGATAATAAATCAAGCCTAAGCTTTGCAGGTCATGTACGTTTAGGTTACCTTGACCAAAATAATCAAACTAAGAATGAAGCTAACTATGTAAAAAATGACTCTGGAGTATGGAGTTTACGTACGCGTTTAATGTTTACTCTACGTCAGTACATTAACGATGACTTAACTGCAGGAGCATATTTACGAGCGACTCACACTTTCTCAAGTACTCATGCTTATAGAGTAACTTGGACTTATGCTGATCGTTCTTACGGGGCAAAAACCTATTCACCTAGACACAATAAAATGCCAGTGCGAATCGACCGTTTCTACACTTACTTAGATAGTAAAACCTATGGTCGTTTAACTCTTGCTTTATCTACAGGTGATTATGTTACAGCTCAAGGTTCTGCTGACGTACGTGACTTTGGTACAAGTACTCTTTATTTAGGTAACCAAAAGCGTGCTATTACCTATGCTTACTTAGATACACAAGATCGCTTAATTAACTATACTACTCCTAATTTAAGTGCTAATGTACCTCTAAGTGCCTCTGTTTCTTATGGTGACATGCGTAGTCAACAAACTCTAAATGGTGAAAATAAACGCCGTTACGATACAGAAGTATCTGGTGCTTTAATTTACCAATTAGGTAACCTAGGTCAAGTGCAACTTTTAGCTGCACAAAAACAAGTATACGCAAGCTATACAAATAAATATGCAACTAAAGGTTTCCAATTAGGTGCTGATCTACGTCCATTAGGTAATTTACGTGTTCGTGCGGAAGTGAGTACGGCTAAAGCTGAAACAGCGGCGACCAGCACTCGTTACACGAGTGCTGGTATTGACCTAAGCTATAGGGTAGGTGCTTTTACTCCTTATACTGGTTTCCTATATGCTAATACAGAAATCAAATCTAAGACTGGTGCAGCAACAAGAGCTAACAATGCTTATGAAGGTTACTTCGGTACTTCATATAACTTAGCAAGTAAAGTATTAGGTACTTTTAACTTTACTGTATTTGCTGAAGGGTTAGTATCTTATACTGACTACTATAAAAACTATGGTACACAATTATCTGCACATAGATTTGCTGTGGCAACAGGTTTAATTACTACATGGTAAGAGAAATTTAGTTCGAACCAAATAAGTCCTCGCTTTTGCGAGGACTTAATTTTATTCTAAAAAAATACCTCCGAACTTAAAGCTCGGAGGTTATTTTATTATTTATTATTGTGGTTTTGGATAAGAAGATTAGGTTGATATTTAGAAAGATCAATGCGGTATTCTTGGAATCCAGCACTATCTAAACCTAATTTAGTTAATGGCCATACAGAGTTTTGTAAGGTCCAACGTACTGCTTTATCATCTGGAGCAGAGAAAATCACTACGTTTAACTTATCCCCATCTGGAATAGGTACAAATGACCAGCTTGGCGTAGTATCAATAGATACAGGTTTGCCTTGTTTTGCTACTTCACTTACATAGTCCATAATAATTTCTTGCGAAGTTGATAAACTTGCATAAACAATATGTTCTGGACCTGTACCTGCCATACGACCACCGTTCGCACGGAAGTTGTTAGTTGCCACTAACACTTGGTCAGTGTCTTTAACTTCAGTACCGTCTAAGTATCTGAGGTTAACAATACGACCAGCCCCTACAGTACGAGTTGGACGACAAGATGAAGTGAATTTTTGTGGTTTGGTAACGTCAATTTGGTAAGTTACCCCGTAGAATACATCAAAGTTGTAAGTACGGTAACCTTGGTAGTTAATTAAATCTTGACGTTGATCTGTACCTGTATAGATTTGATTAAATTGTCCTGCTGCACATTCTAACCAGTTTCTTACATCAGCTCCTGTAGCTTTAACTACATTGAACATGTTTGGATAAACGTACACATCTGAAACGTTACGTAAAGAGAAAGTACCATTATCTACGGCAACAAAGTTAGTTACGTCATTGTGACGTTCACCATATTTGAATGGAGCTTGAGTTGAAAGAAGTTTATAACCCGCAAACTCTTTACCTTCGTCTGCTACCCATTTTTGTAAAGTAGCTAACTGAATTTGGTTAACAAATTTAACCGCATAGTCATCTTGAGTTAGAGCAAGGTAACCGTAAAGGTTATCGGTTAATTGACCAATTGGTGAGTTAGCATATTCACGTGTTTTTTGGTGGGTATCAGCTAATACTTGCACTAAACCTTTGTCTTCTTCTACAAGAGCTTGACGTTTTTGGTTATCGTAAATAGGACGAGTAAAGCCCACAGATTGTTGCGGATCAACTTTCCATTTGCCATTAGCATCTTGCACTAAAACTAAATCTACAATCCCTAAGTGATCACCCCAACGTCCTGGCATTACTGAAGGAACACCATTGATTAGACCACGTTTAATGTCAGCTCCAGCAATGTGTTTGAATTCTTCCGAAGGGAAAACAGCATGCGAGTGCCCAAACATTACCGCATCTATATCAGGAACTTTAGTGAGGTTAATAACCTGGTTCGGGAATAAAGAGTTAGACGGAGCAGCTACACCAATTCCTGAGTGAGGAATAGCAATAATAATGTCAGCTCCTTTAGCTTTCATTTCAGGAATGAATTTTTTAGCTGTATCAACAATTGGAGCAGCTGTAACATGACCAGTTAGTTTATCAGCATCCCATTGCATAATTGCTGGTGGAGTAAAACCAATATAACCAACTTTAATCGTGTGTTTGTTACCTGCAGTATCAACTACTTCTTTTTCCTGAATAATGTAAGGCGTATAGTAGTTTTCTCCTGTTTTAGCGTCATAAACGTTAGCATTGATAACAGGAACTTTAGCAAGTTTTTGTGCTGTATCTACAACTTTTTGTAAATAAGGTAAGCCATAGTTGAACTCGTGGTTACCTATGTTAGATACATCATATTGTAAGTATTGAAACGCTTGATAGGCTGGGTGAATTTTAAATGATTTAAAGTTATCATTTAGTGCCCAGTTACCAATCATACCACCTTGGATTAAATCTCCATTATCTACTAGCACGTAGTTAGTTGCTTCAGCACGAGCTTGTTTAATTAAAGTTGCCGTACGAGTTAGACCATAGTTTAACACTGGGGCATCTTTAAAGTAGTCGTATGAAGTATAGTAAGCGTGAAGATCGGTAGTTTCGATAACACGGAATTTAATGGTTGGTGCATCTGCAAACGCCATACTTGCAAAACCCAACCCTACAAATGTAGCAGATAATTTAGCTAATCTTAATTTCATAATGCTCAGAGAGTAAAGTTTTTAATACACAACGTACTTTTAAAAAGTACAGGATAGCCTTAATATTTGACAAAATCTGAGCTTCAAATCTTTATCCTAATCAAGTTAGGAAACTAACAAGCAGCTCAAGATCAAGCTGCATAGAAAAGCCTTCGCCCATATTGTACTAAAAAAAAGGATTAAATGGGGAAAAATTTTACGCATTAGCAAGAAAAAATTGTTAGCCCATAAGTTAATATGAAGAGGGTAAAAGCCTAAAAACCTGATAAACAAGAGGAAAAAATAGAAAAAAGAGCAAAGAAAGTTGTGTTGCCAAATAAGAGCATCTGCAAAAGCTAAAGTGCAAAACAGGCAGAGAGTCAAAAAAAGATAAAGGGTAAAAAAGCCAGAAGGACAGAAAAGGATAAAGGGTAAAAAAGACCAGAGAGAAAAGGAAAAGAATATGGTAAACTAAGCCCACAAAAAGTAATTAAAGCTACAATATGCCCATAAAAAAATTAGCTATAAAAAAGTCCTCTGAATTTAGAAAATTCAGAGGACTTTTAAGTATAAAGTGTTAGTTTAAAGCACTAATAGCTTGTTTAAAACTCAAGAGCTTAATAAAACTCAAGAAGTTTTTAGTAACTTTGCTAACTAATTTAAGTGAATTAACTCAGCTTAATTAAACATTACGATTGTTACTGGTCATTAATGCCACACAAGCACGAACAATACCTACCGCAAATAAGAAGATTAACGCTAAGGCAAAGTTCATTAAGCGACTATACTCTTGATATGGGGTAGTTCCCGTAACATTGTAGTATTGTCCAACTAAGACACGAGCTTGGTTTTGTGGGAGATAGTTTACTACCTGACCTTGCTCATTAATAATTGCGGTAATACCATTATTAGTAGCTCTCAATGTATATCTTTGGCTTTCTAAAGAACGGTAACGGGCAACATTTAAGTGTTGAGCAGGACCTTGATCATTACCAAACCACACGTCGTTACTAATATTAATGAGAACATTAGTATCTGAGTTAATTTGACGCATTAGTTGCTCAGCAAATAAAGCATCATAGCAAATTAATACTGCTGCTTGGCTTGCAGAAGTTTTTATATTAGCTTGATACTTTTGTCCAGTGGAAAACGGACTATTAACAATATTCTCGATTCCTGGAATAGGTAAGTATTTAAGTACACTTGCAAAAGGAACATATTCCCCAAAAGGAACCAGATGTTGTTTTAAATAGCTTTGCACCAGAACTGGCTGATCATTTAAGTGTTCAATGCGATTTGGTGCTAGTACTGCTCCTGCTACTGAAGCAGGATTAGTTAGTACCAGAGCGGCATTGTAGTTACGAATTTTATCATCTTGCATTGCTACGCCAAGAGTACCTAGTATTAGATCCCCATTAAGCGGAGCTAAAGGAGCATAGATACTCGCTAAATAACCTAAGGTTGGCGCTACATACGGACTATTGGCATAGAGTGGATTAGCGTCAAGCGAGTAAAATGACATTAACGCTGACTCAGGAAGAATCCATAGTCGAGGAGCAGCTTGCCCTTGATTGTTTAGCGTTTGCCCAATCAGATTTTGATACTGGGCTACCATTTGCGGTTGGCTTTCGAGTAGATTACGCTCATGCGAAGTAAAATTCGGTTGCACTAAAGCCACGCTTATAGGCGTATTTGCTTTGCTGGTATATTGCACATAGTAAAAATGAGCTGCAACATAACCGACTGCAAGAAGAAATAAAGCCACAAAGTCTGTACGCCAAGCAATGCGTTGTTGACGGTCGATCGTTTGTCGACGTAAGCTCATGGTCATAGGTTGTTGACGACTGAGAACAATTTTATGTACCAGAGCGTAAATAAAAGTAATAAAGGCAAACTGACTAAATTGCACTAAGTAGGTTCCGCCAATAGGTGCAAGTAATGCCCCTACCGCATTGCTATTAGCATAAGCAAGGTTTAACCAAGGGAAGTTTGCTACAAGGTTATACCAAAGGTAAGTTACCCCACTAAAAAGAAGCGGAAGGAAAATAAAGTTTCTTCCGCGTCCATTCCAAAGAATGGCAAGAATAAGGGAACGTACCCCTAGTCCTAAACTTATTGCTAGCACTACTACTTGGCTCATGCCCGTAGGTAGATCGCCAAAATAGTTTAGAGCTTGGTTTAACCAAGATAAAGTAGCATAACTAAAAGCTACATCCCACACATAGGGAATTAAATAACTGCCTCGCTTTTTACTCGCTTTAATCTGTAAAAAGAAAATATAGAAAAAGAGGCTCACAAAAAGAGCAAGGCTATTATAGTAAGGAGCAAAACCTAAATAGGTAAAATAACCAACAAAGGCTGCAAAAAGAACAAGCGGAAAACGCATACTCCAAGAAGAAATTACCATAAGTTCTATTTCTCCTGTTCTGCTTTATCATTAGTAAGAGGTGCTTGCTCTGGGTTTACCGTTGCCGTTGCATTTACTTGCTCTGCTTGAGCCTTTGCTTGCTCTGCCTGAGCGTTTTCTTGCTCTGTTTGAGCACTTGCTTGCTCTGCTTGAGCATTAGCTTGTTCAGCTTGAGCATTAGCTTGTTCAGCTTGAGCGTTAGCTTGTTCAGCTTGAGCGTTAGCTTGTTCAGCTTGAGCGTTAGCTTGCTCTCCTTGAGCCTTTGCTTGCTCAGCTTGAGCGTTAGCTTGTTCTGCTTGAGCATTTGCTTGTTCAACTTGAGCATTAGCTTGCTCTGTTTGAGCCTTAGCTTGCTCTGCTTGAGCATTAGCTTCAGCTACTACCTGAGCAGCCTGTTCGGTATTAGTTACCTCAGCAATTTCTTTTTTCAGTTTTACACTATAGTCTTGAATGGCTCTTACTCTTAGTTTGAGAATTTGACGTTCATTAACTTGGGTAATACGAGCAATTAGTTTGCCTGGAATTAAGTCTATAGACTCATTACGTATAGGCATGTGTCCGAGTAAACCAAAAACATAGCCCCCAATAGTATCAAACTCTTGATCTGAAAGTTCACAACCAAAAGCTTCGTTAAAGAGATAAATTGGGGTTTTAGCTAAAACATCAAAAGATGTTTTACTTACTTGCTGGATAAAGAGATCTTCTTTATCAAACTCATCTGAAATATCACCAACAATTTCTTCAAGAATATCTTCAATAGTAATTAATCCTGAAATCTCCCCAAACTCATTAACTACTAGAGCTAGATGAGTACGTGAACTTTGGAACTCTTGTAATAAAGTAGTTACATGTTTGGTTTCAGGGATAATTTTAATTGGTTTGGCAATTTCCGTGAGGCTTACTTGATCTACTTTTTGGTCAATAAGAACACGAAGTAAATCTTTCGTAAAAAGTAAGCTAATTGCTTCTTGATCGTCGTTGTTGTCATCGAGAATTGGATAACGACTATGCCCGTTTTCTAATACGGCATTTAATACATCTTCGAGAGTTTGGTCAGACTCAAAGTAATCAATATGAGCACGTGGGATCATGAGATCACGAGCACGTAAATTACGAATGCTTAATACCCCTTTTAACATTTTAGCAATGTGAATATCTATTGCTTTATTGTTGTTGAGGTATTCAATTTGTTGTTCAAGGTCTTCTGCAGATTCTACCGAACCTGGTTTATTTGTTAGAACCGCAATTAGTTTTTGGCGGCTTTTATTAATAAGATTATTTGTTATTGTTTTTATCTGTTCTAGAAATGACATATTAATGTTTGGCTTGATAGCTAAAAAAGTCTTTTTTATTATATTATACTACCGCAAGGAAAATGGCAAAAAAAATGCCAATCTTTAGTAGCACGGCTAGAAAATACGGGAAAAATAAAAACTTTTCACAAAAAGATAAAAATTTTTACCGCAGGATAAAGGCAGACCTAAAAGCAAAGCTAGAGAGTAAATCAAAGTAAGACCTAAAAAAGCCTAATTAACGACCAAGCCCTGCTAAAATCACACCCCAAACGGAAAACAAAAGCCAAACAAAAGATCAAGCCTTGCTACCCCCTTGCCTCTAACCTAAGCTCAGGCAAACGATAAAAAACTAAGTTCAAGCAAGCGATAAAAAACTCAGCAGAGAAAAGAGATAAAAAATCTAACCTCAAGCAAACGATTAAAAACTCAGCAGAGGCAAGTGAGAAAAAACCAACCTCAAGTAAACTATAAAAACCAACCTCAAACAAGCATAAAACTATCCGTTAGCTCTACCTCAACCCCCTCAAGACAACCCTAAAAGCAGACTTTTTTACTTTATTTATCAAAGTTTTAGTTAGAAAAGTTAATAAAAGTACTTTTCTTAGCTTGGTTCTGTGTTAACATAAATATATAGTAATTATTTCCCCAAGCTAGAGATTTTTTTATGTTTTTAAATTTAACAACCACCACCTTGAAGTAGACTAGTTATTTTCAGGTGGATAATAATTTTAATTTTGATTAGACTTAATCGTAAAATATCTATCTTCCTGTAAGTAGTTAGTCAAACTTAGTAATTGGTGGCTAGCTACATTAAGTGTGTGTAAAACTTTCTCTAGTGAGGAAAAAAAGCGAGCCACCAAGGCTCGCTTTTTTGCGTTAAAAGCAAGGTTTTTTAATATAATATATAGAGGAAAAATCCTTCAATAATAGGTAAAATTATGAAAGTTTTAAAATTTGGCGGTACATCGGTAGCTAATGCCGCAGCATTTCAAAATGTCGCAAAAATCATTCGTGCAGCTTACGAAAGTGAAGGCGTAGCTGTAGTTTTATCAGCTCCTGCAAAAGTAACTAACCTTTTGCATGCAGCTATAGGTCAAGCTCAAGCTAATGGTACTTATCGTTCTTCTTTAGGAGCAGTAGAAGATATAGTTTATAGTATTGCTCATGGTCTTGCCGAACCAGAGCAAGCTGATAAATGGTTAGTGGGCTTAGGCGCAATTCTTAACGAAGTTGAATATAGCTTAAAATCTCTTACGCTAAATAAACAAATTAGCGATGCTGAATTTGCTTATGTTGTAAGTGCAGGTGAACGTTGTTCGGTATTTTTAATGCAACAATACCTTGATCAACTTGGTCAAGCTAATGACATTATTTTACCTTGGGACTATCTGGTTGCTAATGATGACAACTTCTTTGAAGCTTCAATTGATGTTTTAGCTTCCCAAGCTAAATTTAAAACTTTAGAATTTAACCGTAAAACAATTTACTTAATGCCAGGGTTTACTGCGGGTAATGCTCAAGGGCAAGTAATGCTCTTAGGACGCAATGGTTCAGATTACTCGGCAGCTTTATTAGCAGCTTGTACTAATGCTAGTGCTTGTGAAATCTGGACAGATGTAGATGGTGTATACACTTGTGATCCAAATATAGTTGAAGATGCTTTATTACTCCCAGAGCTCTCTTACCAAGAGGCAATGGAGTTAAGCTACTTTGGGGCTAAAGTTCTTCATCCAAAAACAATTAGTCCAATTGCTCAATTTAGAATTCCTTGCGTTATTAAAAACGTTAATAAACCGCAAGATGCAGGAACAATTATTGTTGACTCGAGCCAATTAAAACCTAGCCAACAACACATTAAGGGTATTACTTCTCTAAACAATGTGGCTATGTTCAACGTGGCAGGTCCAGCAATGATTGGGCAAGTGGGGATAGCAGCTCGTATTTTTGATACAGTATCGCGTGCAGGCGTATCTTTAATTCTCATTACCCAAAGTTCATCTGAATACTCAATTGGTTTCTGTTGTACCGAAAGTGACGCAAGCAAGTGTTTAGCAGCTCTAGAACAAGAGTTTGCTAGCGAAATTGCTCAGGGAGCTTTAGATCCAATCGAAGTACAGCACGATTTAGCAATAGTTTCTGTAATTGGGGATAACATGAAAAACCTCAAAGGAACAGCTGCTAAATTCTTCTCGGCTTTAGCTTTAACTAATGTAAGTATTATTGCTATTGCCCAAGGTTCTTCAGAGCGTGCTATTTCTACGGTAATTCGTGGTAACCAAGTAATTGAATCGGTACGAGCAACGCACCGCATGCTCTTTAACTCAAAGAAGATTATTCGTACTTATATTGTTGGCGTGGGTGGAGTTGGAAGCGAACTCTTATCACAAATTTTACGTCAGAAAGAATACTTAGCAAGTAAAAACGTAGAAATTGCAATTTGTGGTATTGCTAATAGTCGTAAATGGCTTCTTGACCCTAAAGGTTTAGAACTCGATGAAAACTGGCGTCAACGCCTCGAAGAAGAAGGTTTAGAGTATACGCTCTCTGACTTTATTCGCCGCGTAGAAATTGACCATGTAGTTAATCCAGTATTTGTGGATTGTACTTCAAACCAAAACATTGCTGATAGCTATGTGCGTCTGCTAGAAGCAGGCTTTAATATCGTAACGCCAAACAAAAAAGCTAATACTTCTTCTTACGCTTATTATCAAAAAATGCGTGAAGTGGCACAAAGAGAACAACGTCGCCTCATGTATGAAACTAACGTAGGTGCAGGTCTTCCTGTAATTGAAAACCTGCAAAATCTCATTGCCGCAGGTGACGAAATTGAAACCTTTAATGGTATTCTTTCAGGTTCGCTTTCGTACATTTTTGGTGAACTCGAAAATGGTACGCCTTTATCACAAGTAACTGCTAAAGCACGTGAATTAGGCTTTACCGAACCAGATCCACGTGATGACCTTTCAGGGCAAGACGTAGCTCGTAAGCTTCTGATTCTCGCTCGTGAATCAGGTCTTGAACTTGAATTAAGCGATATAGTAGTAGAACCTGTATTACCAGTTGGCTTTGCTCAAGGTCTTTCTACCGAAGAGTTTATGGCAAAACTGCCTGAACTAGATGCTGAGTTCTCAGCACGCGTAGAAAAATGTAAAGCCGAAGGTAAGGTAATGCGTTATGTAGGGCAAATTGATCACGGTAAATGCTCAGTAAAAATTATGGAAGTAGGGGCTGATGATCCACTTTACAAGGTTAAAGGTGGTGAAAATGCTCTTGCCTTCTATACGCGCTACTATAACCCAATTCCATTATTACTCCGTGGTTACGGGGCAGGTAATGATGTTACAGCAGCTGGTATTTTCTCTGATATTCTTCGTACGCTGCAAAGTTATGGAGGCATACGTTAATGCAAGTAGCTGTATATGCACCCGCAACTTCAGCCAATCTTAGTGTAGGTTTTGATTTACTGGGCTTGGCAGTAAGACGCCTTGACGGTAAAAGACTGGGCGATATAGTAGTAGCTGCTGATTTTAGCGAGCAAGATACTAATCTAGCTCGCCCAGGCGAGCCTGCTCTAGCCTTTGCGGGCAAGGGTAAGTTTATTGGTAAACTAGCTGATAAACTAGAAACTAACCTTGTTTACAAGGCCTATGTTCTCTATCGACGTGAGCTTCAAGCTCGCGACCATGAGGTTAAGCCTTTAGCTTTAACTCTCTATAAAAACATGCCAGTAGGCTCGGGCTTAGGTTCGTCATCTTCTTCGGCAGTAGCAGCTTTGGTAGCCCTTAATGAGTTTCATGGGCAACTACTAGAAAAAACCACCATGCTAGCTCTTATGGGCGAGCTCGAAGGTACAGTTTCGGGTTCGGCACATTATGACAATGTTGCCCCTGCTTACCTAGGTGGGTTACAACTTATGTTGCCTCCAGCTTATGCTCCTTATCCAGGAGCACCTGAGCGCCCAGTTAAAGAGGGAGCTCTAACCCAAGAGTTACCAATTTTTGAGCAATGGTACTGGGTTTTAGCTTATCCTGGGATAGTTATAAAAACCGAGGATGCTCGTCGCATTCTCCCAGATAGCTATAGTCGAAGCCAAATTATTGCCCAAACTGCTTATATGGCAAGCTTTGTTCATGCTTTATATCTTGGGGATCAAGAGCTAGCAGCACGAAGTTTACGTGATCTAGTTGCCGAACCTTATCGTGAGCAACTTTTACCTAATGCTGATAAGATTCGCACTTTACTTTACCAAGCAGGAGCTTTAGCTTGTGGGATTTCGGGTTCGGGTCCAACTTTTTATGCTCTAGCAAATAACCTTGCTACTGCCCAAAAACTGCAAGAGGTTTTTGCTCAACACTACCTACAAAACGAAGAAGGTTTTGTTTATATTTGCCAAACGGACTTTGATGGAGCCGTAGTTTTAAGTGAGCAAGAGTTTGCTCAGTTTTTACGCCAAGAGGAAATTTAATGCAATTGTATAATATTAAACACCCCGAGGAAAAAGTATCATTTAAACAAGCAGTATTGCAAGGTTTAGGTAAGGATCAAGGTTTATTTTTCCCGAGTGAAATTCCTAGCTTTAGCCCTGAGCAAATTCAAGAGCTTTTAGCTTTACCTTTCCAAGAGCGAGCTGCTAAAGTTCTTGGTGCTTTTATTGGTGATGAATTTAGTCCAGAGCAAGTACAAGAGTTAGTAAATAATGCCTTTAACTTCCCTGTACCTGTAGTTGAGGTAGAGCCTGGTGTTTATACTTTAGAACTTTTCCATGGTCCAACTTTAGCTTTTAAAGACTTTGGTGGACGCTTTATGTCGCAAGTTTTACGTCTGCTCGCGCAAGAACGTAAAATTACTATTCTTACAGCAACTTCGGGAGATACAGGGGCGGCTGTAGCTCATGCCTTTTACCAAGTCCCAAATATTGAAGTAATAGTACTTTATCCAAAAGGTCGTATTTCTGAGTTACAAGAAAAACTTTTCTGTACTCTCGGCGACAATATTAAAACTATTGCGATTAACGGTGACTTTGATGCATGTCAGGCATTAGTAAAACAAGCTTTTGATGATGAGCACTTACGTGAAGTAATTGGCTTAAACTCAGCTAACTCAATTAACATTAGCCGTTTATTAGCCCAAATTACTTACTACTTTGAAGCTTATGCTCGTGTGCCTCAAAACAAAGAAGTTGTAATTAGTGTTCCTTCGGGCAACTTTGGTAACCTAACTGCAGGTTTACTAGCTAAGGCTCTTGGCTTACCTGTAGCTAAGTACATAGCTGCAACTAATGCCAATGATACAGTGCCACGTTACCTAGCTTCAGGCAAATGGGAACCTCATCAAACTCAAGCTACTTTGTCTAATGCTATGGATGTTTCTCGTCCAAACAACTGGCCACGTATTGAAGAGCTGTTCCGCGTGAAAAACTGGAAATTTGAGCAAGATTTATTCTCGGCTCCAGTTTCTGATGCTCAAACTGCCCAAACTATTGTTGCTTTAGATGGTTTAGGTTATGTTTCTGAACCTCATGGAGCTGTAGCTTATCGCGTGCTTAAAGACTACTTAAAAGACGAGCAAGTAGGTATTTTCCTAGGTACAGCTCATCCAGCTAAATTTAAAGGCGAAGTAGAAAATATTTTAGGACGCGAAATTGCTTTACCTGAGCAATTAGCAAAATATAAAGATCGTCCTTTATTATCAGAAAACTTTGATGCTGACTATGCAACTTTAAAAGAGTTTCTTTTAAGCCATACAGCGGCAGCTAAAGCCCATAAATAAAACCAAAAAAAGAGTCTAAGCCTTGTCTTAGACTCTTTATTAGTACAGGAGTAGCCTAGCATGAGTAAATGGTTCGGGGTAATTACGATTTTCCCTGAAATGTTTAAAGCAATTAGTGATTGGGGCATCACCAAACAAGCCTTAAAAGCAGGACTCTACGAATTAGAGGTATTTAATCTCCGTGATTTTACTACCGACAAGCATAAAACGGTTGATGATCGTCCTTTTGGGGGCGGTCCTGGCATGCTGATGAAAATTGAGCCTTTAGAACGAGCTCTAGAAGCTGCTAAAGCCCAAGCTGCTAGTAAAGGTGAGGCAGTGCAAACAATTTTATTATCCCCGCAAGGAAAGGTGTTTAATCACCAAGCTAGTGTTGAGCTTGCCCAATCTAACTGCAACTACATTTTTATTTGTGGACGTTATGAGGGCATAGACCAAAGATTTATTGATCGTTATGTAGATCAAGAATGGTCTTTAGGGGACTTTGTCCTCACAGGAGGCGAACTCGGAGCTATGACTATGATAGATGCCATTATCCGTCATATCCCGCAAGCTCTTAATACCAAAGAATCTGCCGAGCAAGATAGTTTTGCTAATGGTTTACTTGATTGCCCGCATTATACGCGTCCCGAAGTCTATCATGGGCAAGGAGTGCCTGAAGTACTACTTTCAGGACATCATGGTAATATTGAACTCTGGCGTCAAGAGCAATCGTTGCGCCGAACTTTAGAACGTCGTCCAGAGCTAATTGCTAAGTTAGAGCAAGAGCAAGCATTAACTAAAACGCAAATTAGTTTACTTGCTAAAATTCGAGGCTTACCAGATCCTTTTGCTAAAAAACCACGCAAAAAGAAAACAAGTAGAGAATAAAAAGAGAGAGCTTTATGCCTCTCTTTTTTTTATTGTGTAAGGCAGGGGATCTTTTTCCATTCTTCATTTTTTTCATTTTCGCCTATCCTCGGTTTTATTTTCTTTTTCTTCATTTTTTCTTTTCCTTCTCTTCATTTTTTCATTTTCCTTTTCTTCACTTTTCCCGAATTTCAGGCATAAAAAAAGGCAGACTAGCTGAGCTAGTCTGCACTTGCGATTTAGTTTAACTAAATCAATTACTCGTTACTACTACCTGAAGGATTATATCCAGGAGCTAAGATAGTCTTAGTTCTGAGGTAGCCAGGAACAAGTTGACATGATTGTTCGAAGCGACGACGATCGTCTCCAGAGATGTTGTATTTCTCAATAATCTCTTGCGTAGTTAGGTTTTGAGCGTCTTCGAGCGTTACGTTGTAACGTTCTAAGATGTCATCAATAACTACGTAACATGTTGAGATTTGGAAGCCATCTTTAGTTACGGTTACCCCTTCACCTGCTGGTAGAGGTACATCGTTATCGGTGATGTAGCCAGCTGAACGTTTAACTTCATCACTTTCATCTTCTAATAACCAATCATCGTAGTTCGGATCTATGCTAGGATCAACAACCGGATTAGTTATGGTTAGATTCGGGTTGTTTTGTTTAGTAGTATCCGTACCACAAGTCACATTGTTAATAACTGGGTTCTTATCGATAACACCTGAGTTATTAGTAAAGCTTACAGGATCACCACTGAGGTGAGTGTTGTTGGTGATATTAACATTGTTGTTATCAAAGGTATTAGAACCATTAGCATCAACAGTTATGTTCGTAAAGTTGAAGGTACTGTTGGTAATTGTTGAACTACCGTTTGTAGCATTCGAGTAGAAGTCTTTACCACTGAAGTTAGAGTTATTAATCGTAATATTCTCTTTAGCAGTGATATTAACATTGCCATTAGTTGTTACATTTGTACCTGTTACATTTACAGAACCATTAGTTGAGTTAATGTTCACATCACCTTGACTACTAATGTTAGTACCATTACCAATGTTCACCGCTTGGTTACCAGTAATGTTCACTGAACCGTTAGGAGCAGAGATATTTGTTGCATTAATAGTAGTTGTACCATTAGTTGCATTAATGTCTACACCTTGGTTACCAGTAATATTACTGTTTTCGATAGTAATGTTTTCTTTAGCAGTGATGTTAACTGTACCATTGTTAGCTGTTACATTCGAACCTGTAACATTTACTGAACCATTAGATGAATCAATAGTTACATTGTTACCAGCTGTAACGTTAGTACCGTTACCGATATTCACGCCTTGGTTACCAGTAATGTTCACTGAACCGTTTTCAGCAGTTACATTAGTTGCGTTAATAGTTGTAGTGCCGTTTTCAGCGTCGATATTAACACCTTGGTTACCAGAAATATTACTGTTTACGATAGTAACGTTTTCTTTAGCCGTGATGTTAACTGTACCATTGTTCGCTGTTACGTTAGAACCTGTAACATTTACTGAGCCATTAGATGAATCAATAGTTACATTGTTACCTGCTGTAACGTTAGTACCGTTACCGATATTTACGCCTTGGTTACCAGTAATGTTCACTGAACCGTTTTCAGCAGTTACATTAGTTGCATTAATTGTTGTAGTGCCGTTTTCAGCGTCGATATTAACACCTTGGTTACCAGAAATGTTGCTGTTTTCAATAGTAACATTTTCCTTCGCCGTGATGTTAACTGTACCGTTATTTGCAGTTACGTTAGAACCTGTAACATTTACTGAACCATTAGATGAATCAATAGTTACATTGTCAGCAGCTGTTACGTTAGTACCGTTACCAATGTTCACGCCTTGGTTACCAGTAATGTTCACTGAACCATTTTCAGAAGTAACATTAGTAGCGTTAATAGTTGTAGTGCCGTTTTCAGCGTCTACGTTAACACCTTGGTTACCAGAGATATTACTATTTTCGATAGTAACATTTTCTTTAGCTGTGATGTTAACTGTACCATTGTTAGCTGTTACGTTAGAACCTGTAACATTAACTGAGCCATTAGATGAATCAATAGTTACATTGTTACCAGCTGTAACGTTAGTACCGTTACCAATGTTCACCGCTTGGTTACCTGTAATGTTCACTGAACCGTTGTTAGAAGTAACGTTAGTTGCGTTAATAGTTGTAGTGCCGTTTTCAGCGTCGATATTAACACCTTGGTTACCAGAGATATTACTATTCTCGATAGTTGTATTTTCTTTAGCCGTGATGTTAACTGTACCATTGTTCGCTGTTACGTTAGAACCGATTACAGAAACAGAACCATTTGGTGAATCAACTGTTACGTTGTTACCCGCTGTTACATTAGTACCATTACCAATGTAAACACCTTGGTTACCAGTTACATTTACAGAACCGTTTTCACTTGTAACGTTAGTTGCGTTAATAGTTGTAGTGCCGTTTTCAGCGTCTACGTTAACACCTTGGTTACCAGAAATGTTGCTGTTTTCAATAGTAACATTTTCTTTAGCAGTGATGTTAACTGTACCATTGTTAGCTGTTACGTTAGAACCTGTAACATTTACTGAACCATTAGATGAATCAATAGTTACATTATCAGCAGCTGTAACGTTAGTACCGTTACCAATGTTCACCGCTTGGTTACCAGTAATGTTCACTGAACCGTTGTTAGAAGTAACGTTAGTTGCGTTAATAGTTGTAGTGCCGTTTTCAGCGTCGATATTAACACCTTGGTTACCAGAGATATTACTATTCTCGATAGTTGTATTCTCTTTAGCCGTGATGTTAACTGTACCATTGTTCGCTGTTACGTTAGAACCGATTACAGAAACAGAACCATTTGGAGTTGTTACAGTTACGTTGTCTGCAGCTGTTACATTAGTACCATTACCAATGTAAACACCTTGGTTACCAGTTACATTTACAGAACCGTTTTCACTTGTAACGTTAGTTGCGTTAATAGTTGTAGTGCCGTTTTCTGCATCTACGTTAACACCTTGTTTACCAGAGATATTACTATTTTCGATAGTTGTATTCTCTTTAGCAGTGATGTTAACTGTACCATTGTTCGCTGTTACGTTAGAACCGATTACAGAAACAGAACCATTTGGAGTTGTTACAGTTACGTTGTCTGCAGCTGTTACATTAGTACCATTACCAATGTAAACACCTTGGTTACCAGTTACATTTACAGAACCGTTTTCACTTGTAACGTTAGTTGCGTTAATAGTTGTAGTGCCGTTTTCTGCATCTACATTAACACCTTGTTTACCAGAGATATTACTATTCTCGATAGTTGTATTCTCTTTCGCAGTGATGTTAACTGTACCATTGTTAGCCGTTACGTTAGAACCTGTAACATTTACTGAGCCATTAGCTGAGTCAATAGTAACATTTTGTGGAGCAGTTACATTAGTACCATTACCGATATTAACACCTTGGTTACCTGTAATGCTAATTGAAGTATTTTCGCCAGTTGCTGTTAGGTTAGTAGCATTAACTGTCGCTGTACCATTAGTAGCATTGATAATTAAGCCAGTGTTACCAGAGATATTACTATTTTCGTTAGTAGTATTTTCTTTAGCTGTGATGTTAACTGTACAATTTTCTGCTGTTATGTTAGAACCGATAACAGAAACTGAACGGTTAGCTGAGTCAATAGTTACATTGTCAGATGTAGT
>NZ_NRJH01000011.1 GCF_003585925.1 Psittacicella melopsittaci | reverse complement strand
GCTTAAGAAAAAACTCAGAAGTCCTTTCTGAGTTTTTTCTTAAGCTTGGGATGGTTCTACTTCGAGAACAAAGGTAACAGGACCGTCATTTTGTAAAAATACTTGCATATCGGCCGCAAATACGCCATTTTCCACAGGCAGATGCGCTCGAGCTTGTTGGGAAAAATACTCATAGAGTTCGTTAGCTAGAGCAGGAGGAGCCCCATTAAAGCTTGGGCGATTACCTCTTGAGGTATCAGCACATAAAGTAAATTGACTTACTACCAGTAATGAACCTTGTGCATCGAGAATATTTAGGTTCATTTTGCCATTTTCATCTTCATTAATGCGTAGTTTTAGGAGTTTTGCTAGAAGCTTGTCAGCTGTAGCTTGGGTGTCTTCTTTTTCTACGCCCAGAAGGACAAGGTAGCCCTTAGCAATTTGTCCTACCACTTGATTATCTACTTCAACCTTAGCTTGTTTAACACGTTGAATAACCGCTTTCATGTGAATCCTTTCAAAATCAATAAATATTTTTTAGTTTAACACAAAAAAAAGGATACACGCCAGGTGTATCCTATTTTTAGGTTTTTCTATTGTTTATTAAATTAAAAAATTTAACAAAACGCTAACTATTATACTCAATCTAAAGAAAAAAATCAGAGGAATATAAACTTAGTGACAACCTGCTTTTGTGGTTACAACAAATTCTTGATTTGTTTTAAGCGCATGGCGTTGGTTTAAGTAGTTTTTCCCTGCAATGAGTAAACCTAAAGTAATAAATGCTCCTGGAGCTAAGATAGCTAAGAGGAAGTTGTTGTCAACTTGATACACTTGAATGTACCAATCTTTAGCTATAGGACCAAGAATAAGATTTAAATCTTTAAAGATAGTTCCTTGCCCTAGTAGTTCACGAATTGCTCCAAGCATTACTAAAGCTAAAGCAACAGCAAAGCCCATAGCAAAACCATCTACAGCCGAAGGAATTACTTTATTTTTATAAGCAAACGCTTCAATACGCCCAATAACAATACAGTTAGTCACAATTAACGGTAAGAAAATACCTAAGGACTCATAAAGGGTAAAAGCAAATGCATGAATAATTAATTGCGTAATAGTTACTAGTGCAGCAATGATTAAAACAAACACAGGAATACGAATTTCATTAGGAATTTGATTACGCAGAATCGAAATTACCGTGTTTGACATAAACATTACAAACATTGTACAAATTCCTAGCCCTAAAGCCGGAGTAGCTCCTGTAGAAGTAGCCAAGAGCGGACAAAGGCCAAGAAGTTGGACAAAAGAAGGGTTGTTTTTCCAAAGGGCTGAAAGCCAAATTTCTTTTGTTGCTGACATTATTGATCTCCTTGTACACTACATGGAACAAATTTTTCTTGCAGAGCTTGAGGGTTGTGTACTAAATCAGCAATAACCACTTGCATATTTTCGCGAATTTGATTTACGATTGCTCGTGGCGTAATAGTAGCTCCCGTAAACTCATCAATTTGTCCCCCGTCTTTTTTCACCGCAAGGTAAGGAAGTTTAGCTTGAGCTAAAGGTAAATTATCAAAACTATGTACCCAGTCGGTAGTAATAACTTTATTACCTAAGCCTGGAGTTTCGTTTTGTTGAAGAATACGTACAGCCTTGATTTCACCTTGAGCATCAGTAACTAGCATAGTACGAATTAAGCCCTCGTAGCCTTTCCAAGTTGAGGAAATTAAGATATAACCTGTAATTTTTCCGTCCTTGGTAGCTAACATTAAAGTATTTACCTTAGGATCGGCTAGATCATAGGCACCTTCTTTTGGGACATAACAAGATTTACTTACATCATTATCGTAGTTCGAAGTAGGAAAGGCTTGCCCTAAGTTAACTATAGTTTGACGTAAAGCGTTTGCTTGAGCATCTTCGATGCGTGATTTTAAAGCAAAGTTCACTAAACTTAAAGAACCTATCCCAACTACAGTAGCTATTACTAAGGTAATGGTGTTGCGTGAAAGATATTTAAAAAACATTATTTACCAAACTCCTTTGGTGTAAAGGTGCGGTCAAACATAGGTACAAGAATGTTACAAAGTAAAACCGCAAAGGCAACACCATCATTGTAGTTAGTAAAAGCACGAATAATGTACATTAAAGCTCCCACTAAAAGAGCATATATTATTCTTCCTGTTACATACTGAGGCGTAGTAACAGGATCGGTAACTATAAAGAATGCTCCAAAAATAGCTGAACCATAAATTAAAGCATAGATAGGTATAGCTTGGCTATAACCTGTTACCAGATAATGGATGTAAGCTATAGTACAAAAGCCAATTAAAGTACAAACTGGAAGGAGGAGAGTAATTATCTTACGTAAAACAAGATAGAGTCCTCCTAATAGCAGAGCAAGGTTGTACACTAACCAAGGGAAGTATTCTGCTGAGATTAAGCGAGCTAAAGAAGCTATTACTTGCTCTTTAGTGCCTCCAACTAGCAAGATAGTTTTTACTTGGGTTAGCGGAGTAGCTTGAGTTACAGCATCTATACCTTGAGCTCCTGTAAAGCTATTCCAAGTTTGGCTTAAAGATTGACTTGCACTACTCTCTGGAATTGCCCAGTAAGTAATAAATTGCGGATAGGTAACAATAAATAAGGCAACCCCAACCATTGCTGGGTTGAAAATATTTTGCCCTAAACCACCATATACTTGCTTTGCAATTAAAATAGCAAAGAGAGTAACTATAAGGATTACATAAAACGGAATATTAGGTGGTAGACTTAGGGTAATTAGCATACAAGTAACTAAAGCAGAGTTATTACCAAACTCGGCATAAAGTTGCTTATTACGTAATTTTGCTACCCCTATTTCTACTACAGCTGCCGTTGCAATAGATACTGCAAGTAAAAGTAGCGTATTCCAACCCCAAAAGTAAGTTTTTACTAACAGAGCGGGAACTAATGCTACAAATACACTAAGCATAATACTATTGGTATTTTTCATTAGAATCTCCTAACGTACTATTTGAGGTATTTTCTTGTGCTAAGCGTTGTGCTTGACGTGCCTTAGCTAGAGCAACAGCTCTTTGCACTGCAGTCATTTTATCATCTGCTTCAGGAGTTACAGCTTCTTGCTCAGTAATTTGAGGAGCTTGCTCTGGAGCTTGATTTTCAGCTTCAGTTTTAGCTTGAGCTTGACGTGCTTTAGCAAGTGCTACTGCTCTTTGTACAGCTGTCATTTTTGCATCTGCTTCAGGTGCTACTTCCGCTTGCTCAGCAACTTGAGGCGCTTGTTCTGGAGCTTGATTTTCAGCTTGAGCTTTAGCTTGAGCTTGACGAGCTTTAGCAAGAGCTACAGCTTTTTGCACTGCAGTCATTTTTGCATCTGCTTCAGGTGCAGTTTCTGCTTGTTCAGGAGCTTGATTTTCAGCTTGAGCTTTAGCTTGAGCCTGACGAGCTTTAGCAAGTGCTACAGCTTTTTGTACTGCCGTCATTTTTGCTTCTGCTTCAGGTGCTGTTTCAGCTTGCTCAGGAGCTTGATTTTCAGCTTGAGCTTTAGCTTGAGCCTGACGAGCTTTAGCAAGTGCTACAGCTTTTTGTACTGCAGTCATTTTTGCATCTGCTTCAGGTGCTGTTTCAGCTTTCTCTGTAGCTTTGCTTTCAGCTTGAGCTTTAGCTTGAGCCTGACGAGCCTTAGCAAGAGCTACAGCTTTTTGCACTGCAGTCATTTTTGCTTCTGCTTCAGGTGCTGTTTCTGCTTGTTCTGGAGCTTGATTTTCAGCTTCAGCTTTAGCTTGAGCTTGTCTTGCTTTAGCTGCAGCAACTGCTTTTTGTACTGCAGTCATTTTTGCTTCTGCTACAGGTGCTGTTTCAGCTTGTTCAGGAGCTTTATTTTCAGATTCAGCTTTAGCTTGAGCCTGACGAGCTTTAGCAAGAGCTACAGCTTTTTGCACTGCAGTCATTTTTGCTTCTGCTTTAGGAGCCGTTTCAGCTTGTTCCGGAGCTTGATTTTCAGCTTCAGCTTTAGCTTGAGCTTGACGAGCCTTAGCTAGAGCAACAGCTTTTTGTACTGCAGTCATTTTTGCTTCTGCTACAGGTGCAGTTTCAGCTTGTTCTGGAGCTTTACTTTCAGCTTCAGCTTTAGCTTGAGCTTGTCTTGCTTTAGCAGCTGCAACTGCTTTTTGTACTGCAGTCATAGGAGCTGAGTTCTCTCCTTGAGCTTGGGCTTCTTGCTGAGCTTGAGCTTGTCTTGCTTTAGCAGCTGCAACTGCTTTTTGTACTGCAGTCATAGGAGCAGAGTTTTCTCCTTGAGCTTGGGCTTCTTGCTGAGCTTGAGCCTGTCTTGCTTTAGCTGCTGCAACCGCTTTTTGCACTGCAGTCATAGGAGCTGAGTTTTCTCCTTGAGCTTCTTGCTGGGCTTGAGCTTGTCTTGCTTTAGCTGCTGCAACCGCTTTTTGCACTGCAGTCATAGGAGCAGAATTATCTCCTGTAGCTGGAGTACTTTGTTGTCCTTGAGCCTGAGCTTGTCTTGCTTTAGCAGCAGCTACGGCTGCTAGTACCGCTGATTTATCTAGAGCAGGTTTACTTGCTCCTTCATTTTGTGCTGCAGCTTGCTCTTGTTGTCTTTGCAGACGACGCAGACGGCGTTGTTCCATAATTGCACTATTGTCTGGAGCATTAGCACCAGCCGTAACTTGAGTATCTTGTCCAGTTACAACTCCACGTGCTTTTAAACGAGCTTTAGCAGCTTCAATAGGGTCAACTCCAGATTCGGCAATAGCTTTTTGACGCATTTGTTGAGCACGTTCTAAATTGCGTTGTTTATCAGCAGCTCGTTTAGCATCACGTTCAGCTTTGGCAATTTGTTCACGTAAGCTTTTAACCTCAAATCTTGCTTTTGATTCTTCGGCAGTTTGAACTTTTTTACGTTCATTCCAAATGCGGTACTTTCCGCTTTGGAAATAAGAAACCAGAGGAATATTTGACGGACAAACATAGTCACATAAGCCACACTCAATACATGAGCTGAGGTTGGCTTTTATAAGTTTGGCATCATCTTTATCCTTTTCAAACCAATGCATTTGTTGGGGTTGGAGAAGCATAGGACATACGTCCTGACAAGCAGTACAACGAATACATGCTTGTTCTTCACCTGGAGCAAAGAGTTTTTGGTCAGCTTCTATATCTCCTTTACCCACAAAGATTAAGCAGTTAGTTGCTTTATTAATTGGGGCATTTAAGTCATCTAGAGCAAAGCCCATCATAGGACCACCCATGATTACTTTATTAGTAAAGTCTGGGTTAGCTCCGAGAAGATCGAGTATTAAAGCTGGAGTTGCTCCAAAAGGAATCCAGTAATTACCTGGTTTTTTAATGCCAGTACCAGTGATAGTTACTAAACGTTGAGTTAGTACTTCCCCATAAGCTATGGCACGGTACATAGAGTAAACTGTACCTATATTAAAACAGATTGCCCCTAAAGAAGTGAGGTTTTGTTTTTTAGTTAAACGTAAACCTGTAAGTACTTCAATAGTGGTTCTTTGGTTACCAGAAGGGTAACGCGTAGGAATAACTCTAATTTTTATGCTATTAAGAGCATAGAGTTTGGCAGCAGCTTGGAGCGTTGCTGACGAATATTTTTCCTTGAGCTCGGCAGGAATTTCTTCTTGGCAGGCAAGAGCTAATTTATCAGTAGGGAAATTAACTTGGCTAAGAAGAGTTAAGTATTTTTCTTGCTCGCGTTTGATTTGCTCTTGCAGGCGTTGAATAGCTACAGGCTTATCATCTTCAATAGCAATTACTACTTTTTCGGTTTGCAGTAGATGTTGCATACAAGAAATAGCCTCAACAAGTTGAGAGGCGTAGTTTTGCATGAGCACATCATCACAAGTAATGTAAGGTTCACATTCGGCAGCATTAATTAGTAAGGTTTTAAAGTGACGATTATTAATTTTACGAGCCGAAGGGAATACCCCACCCCCTAAACCTGCAATACCAGCATTTTTTACCCGCCAGAGTAATTCTATGCGTGGAGCTTCAAGATAATTTAAAGGTTGATAGAAGGCTGGACCTATAGGCGTACCTTCATTAAAGTTAGTTTCTTGAGTTAAGCTAACTGGAGTTTGTTCTGCATTTTCTACAACTATAGTTTTACAGGTTTTACTTAACTCCGAAGCTTGTAAGAACTCAGTGATAGTTAAAATTTTACCTTTAACGGGACTGTGAATTGGTAATTCCCCAGGAATATAATTACTGGTTAAAAGTTGTCCTGCTTCAACCTGATCACCTTCGTGTACTAGGCTTATAGGTTTTGGTCCTTTATGCTGGATCATATTTATTAAGTAATAATTAAGATCCGCAATTTGGTAAACTGGAGCACTTCGCGTTAGGTGTTTACCTAGGTCAAGATGTAAGCCTCCATGAAAATGGTAAAGCTTGTCTTTGCCTAGTCTTTTATGAAGCTTAAGGGCAATGTCTCGTTTGGTAAGGATTTTAGCTGTTTGGCTAAAAACAGCCTTAAGAGAATTGAATACCATAACTAATTGCTTTTACCTGATTTCGATTCTGCAATTTTAGCTGCTAAACGAGCAACAAGTTTTGAGTTATAAGATGTTGCTTGTTCATTTGCTTTGCTTGCTTGTTCTACCTCATTTTCATTTAAAGTGTTTAAATTAAAATAAGGTGCCGAAGATGGAGGGACATTAGTAACCTTAATTAAAGTACTAGAAGTTACCCCACGAGGAAAGTTGCTTTCCTCGCGAATTTTTGAGTATTTATTAACTTCTTTTGGACGCGGAATCATGTCAATACACTTAACTGGGCAAGGTTCAACACAAAGTTTACATCCGGTACAGTAATCAGGAACAATTACATGGAGTAATTTTTTTGCCCCAATAATGGCATCTACAGGGCAAGCTTCAATGCAGTGTAAACAGCCAATACAGTCCTTTTCACGAATAATCGCAATTAGGTCTTCTGGTTCTTCCATTTTTCCCGCAGGAACTTCACGATCGAGAAGCTCTGCTAATTTAACAACAAGTTCCTGACCTCCAGGAACACATTTATTGATTTCATCACCGTTTGCTAAAGCTTTAGCATAGGGTAAACAACCAGGATAACCACATTGTCCACATTGAGTTTGAGGAAGAATAGCATCTATTTTTTCGACAATAGGATCTTCTTTTACGGCAAAGATCTTTTGGGCAATAGTGATAATTAAACCTATAGCTATAGCAAGAACGGCAAATATAATCGCTGTCCACAAAATAAACATTATTATTTACCTAATCCTGTAAAGCCCATAAAAGCAATTGCCATCAGGCCTATAGTAATTAAAGCAATAGGTACACCCTTAAAAATTACTGGCGTATTAGCACTGTTTAAGCGTTCACGAATTGAAGCGAATAAAACTAGTACTAAAGTAAAGCCTACTGCGGAGAAAAAGCCATTGAGAACTGACTGAAAAAGGGAAAAGTTGCTATTTAGGTTGAGTAGAGCAACCCCAAGAACCGCACAGTTGGTAGTAATTAGAGGTAAGAAAATCCCTAATACTTTATACAGACCTGGCGATACTTTTTTAAGCACCATTTCAGTTAGTTGCACAATTACCGCAATAATAAAAATAAAGGCGATTGTGGAAAGGTAAGTAGCGTTTAAAGGCGCAAGAATATAAGCTGCAATTAAATAACTAGTTAAAGAAGCTAGGGTTAAGACAAAAGTAGTTGCCATGCCCATACCTACAGCTGTATCTAGTTTTTGTGAAGTACCTACCACTGGACACAGACCAAGGAACTTAACTAGAACAAAGTTATTGATAAATACTGCAGCTATAATTGCATAGATAATAGTAAGCATAAGAAAAAAATAAATAATTAATTATGACTTGCAGATAATTTTTTTTAAGTGCTTTTGTCAATTCCCTAGAAACCTAAAAAGTAACTAGATGCACGTCGAAACTGACAAAAGAAGTTAAAAAAGCATATATTTATATTGCACTCAATATTGAGTGGGTTATAAACCCTATAATTATAGTGCAATCTTATTGTTTGTGCTATTTTTTATTATATTTTACATGCTTAATTTAGTTCTTATTAGACTAAAATGAGAATACGTCTAAATTAAAAAATAGGTACAACCAAACAAATAAGATCATAAGTAAAGCTCCAACTGTTGCAGTTGGAGCTTGTTGCTTATTTAGCAGCACGTAAAACGTTTAATAAAGTTTCAGTATCAGCTGCAAATTTCACAATACCTTCGGCAAGTTTAACAATTGCCATTTGGTCTTTATTGTGTTCCCAGTAGAATTGATCTTCGGTTAATGCTGGTAAGCGTTCTTCAGTTTTACCTTCGTATTGGTTAGTTAATTTAACTTCTAATTGACCTTGATCTGCTTCTAATTGCTCAAGAAGACCTGGTCCAATAGTTAAACGGTCACAACCTGCAAGGCTTTCAATTTCCCCAGTATTACGGAAGCTAGCTCCCATAATAATAGTATTGTAGCCATATTTTTTGTACCAATCGTAAATTGTTGATACTGAAATTACGCCAGGATCTTTATCACCTGCGTAGTCAGCTTGTGGGTTTTTCTCTTTGTAGAAGTCTAAAATACGACCTACAAACGGAGAAATTAAAGTTACATTAGCTTCAGCACATGCACGAGCTTGAGCAAAGCTAAATAATAAAGTTAAGTTACAGTGAATACCTTCTTTTTCAAGAATTTCTGCCGCTTTAATACCTGCCCAAGTTGAGGCAATTTTAATTAATACACGATCACGTGATAAACCACGCTCTTCGTATAGAGTAATTAGTTTACGTGCACGTTCTACAGTATTACGCAGGTTGTATGATTCACGACAGTCAACTTCTGTAGAAACATATCCTGGAACGATTTTTGAGATTTCATAACCAATAGCTACTGATAAGTAGTCTAAAGCGTTAGCATCCCAACGTGCAGGATCTTGTTTGTTGGCATAATCTGCCGCTTCGGCAATTAAGTGTTGGTATTCTGGTAATTTAGAAGCCGCTAAAATTAATGACGGGTTAGTAGTTGCGTCTTGAGGTTGGAATTTTTTAATTGAATTAATATCACCTGTATCAGCTACAACTACTGTTACTTTTTTTAATTGTTCGAGTTTATTAGTCATTTTGAGCAACCTTTTTTATTGAGGGAAACTACTTTGTCTGAATATTATAACATTTTTAAAGACAAAACATAAAAAACAGCATATTTATTTTTTTAAGTAAATTATCTTGAGCTTATTGCTTTTTCTTATCCTGCTTAGCTTCCCTAGTTAACTAAGGTGCTAGATTATGTAATATTTTTCACTAGTTTAGCTAAATTAGGTGAGATTGCTTTTTAAATTAAAATGCTCTCTTCTACTAAAAAATAAAAGATTTAGGTCTTACCTAAAATTAATTTTGGCGCAAATTTTTCTCCCGAAGATTTGATCTTTTGCTAAAATATAGGAAATGTTATTCATTCTTATTACGGAATTAAACACTTTATTTTTAATAAAAAAATTATTAATCACTCTAATTAATCACACCTATGCTTTTGCAAAATAAGTTATTAATCTTGCTCTTAGTGCTTTTAAGTGCAGGATCTTTATTCTTGGGAGTTAGTAGTGTTTCTTTAAGTGGTCTTTGGCAACTCAATTCCGAAGAGTGGGAAGTATTTACCATAAGTCGTATTCCTCGATTAATTTCAATTTTAATTACGGGATCGGGCTTAGCAATTTGTGGTTTAATTATGCAACAAATTGCCCAAAATAAATTTGTTTCCCCAACCACGGCAGGAACTATTTCTTGTGCCAAGCTAGGCATTTTAATTTCAATTGTAATTTTTCCTACCGCAGGACTTTTACTTAAAGCAGGCTTTGCGATAACTGTAGCATTTATAGGCTCGCTTATTTTTATGAAACTCTTACGGAGCTTAAAATTTACCGATATAATTCTCGTACCTTTAGTGGGGATAATGTTCGGAAAAATTATAGATGCCTTTACAGAGTTCTTTGCTTATAAGTATGACCTCTTACAAAGTTTTGCTGCTTGGTTACAAGGAGATTTTGCTTTAGTAATTGGCGGACGTTATGAAATTCTCTTCCTAAGTGTACCTTGTCTCATTCTTGCTTATTTATATGCCCATAAATTTGCTATAGCAGGGATGGGAGAAAGCAATGCCACGAGCTTAGGCATTAACTTTAAACAGGTAATGTTCTTAGGCATAGTTTTAGTTTCGGTAGTAACGGCAATTATTGTTGTAACTGCAGGATCTATTCCTTTTGTAGGTCTAATTGTGCCAAACATAGTTTCCTTAATTTATGGTGATAATCTCCGTAAAACTTTACCTTTAAATGCTTTATGGGGAGCAATTTTTGTTTTAATTTGTGACATTATTGCTCGAGCTGTAATCTATCCATTTGAGGTTTCAATTAGTTCGGTAGTTGGAACTATAGGTAGTATAGTTTTCATTTATTTAATTTATCGGAGATTCCGCCATGGTAAGTGACCTACGTCTCGAGCGTGAACGTGAACAAGCGAGAAACAAGCGTCGCTTAGTCTTTCTTGCAGGCTTGGCTCTGGGAGCAACCTTAGTTTTTCTCTTTTGGGGCTTCCCGCAATTTGGTGGCTTTATAATGCGCATGCGTTGGCAAGCTTTGGCTGGAATTCTCCTTACAGGAGCAGCTATAGGAGCTAGCTCTATGGTGTTCCAGGCTATAGTGCAAAACCGCATTATTACCCCAAGTATTCTGGGCTTAGATTCACTTTATGTTCTTATTCAAACGACAATTATTTTCTTTGCTGGTTCAACAACTTTAGCAAATTTTAATCAACTTTATCTCTTTTTAATCTCGGTAGGGGGGATGATCTTTTTCTCAGTGCTCCTCTTTAAGTTTATGTTAAGAAGAGAAAATCATAATGTGTTCTTTATTCTTCTCTTAGGTATAGTATTTGGTACTCTTTTTTCTAGTTTCAATACTTTCTTAGGTACTTTACTTGATCCAGGTGAGTTTCTTGCCTTACAGGCTATAGGTTATGCTAGTTTCCAAGCGATTAATACAAAAATTCTTGGCATAGCAAGTATCTTTCTCTGCGTTAGTTTAATTCTCATGTGGCGTTATGCTCGAGATTTAGAAATAATTAGCTTAGGCAGAGATGTAGCAGTTAACCTTGGCTTAAATTACTATGGCATGGTATGGCGTCTGCTTATTCTGGTAGTAATTTGTATTTCGGTATCTACGGCATTAGTTGGTCCTATAACCTTTTTAGGTTTATTAGTAATGAACCTCACCTTGCAGTATATTCCGACCTTTAAGTATCGAATTTTGCTTCCAGCCTGTATGTTTATGTCCATTGCCGTGTTAGTAATTGGGCAAATAATTGTGCAAAGAGTATTTAACTTTAGCTCTTCGATCTCAATTATTATTAACTTTATAGGTGGAGCTTATTTCTTAATCCTTCTTTTACGACAACAGAAAAAATGGTAATTTCAATTCAAAATCTAAGTAAAAAAATTGGACGACAAGAAATATTACATTCCATAAACTTAACTATTCCTCAAGGAAAGATAATTTCTTTCATTGGACCTAATGGAGCAGGTAAGTCTACTCTCTTGGGGTTAATAAGTCGTCTTGATATTCCGACTACGGGGACTGTAACCATAGATGGCGTAGATGTGCAGAAAACAAATTCCGAAGTTGTTGCTAAGCTTCTTGCTATTTTAAAGCAGTCAAACAATATTAATCTTCGCTTAACTATCGAAGATCTGGTTTCCTTTGGTCGTTATCCCTACTGCCAAGGAAAATTAAAGGACGAAGATAAAAAAATGGTTAATCAGGCTATAGATTACATGGGTTTAGACGACCTACGTTATAAATATCTTGATCAACTTTCAGGGGGACAAAAACAACGAGCTTATATTGCTATGGTATTAGCTCAAGATACTCCCTACGTTTTTTTAGATGAGCCTTTAAATAATCTCGACATGAAATACTCAGTGCAAATTATGTCGGTATTAAAAGACTTAGTTGAGAATCATGGCAAAACAGTTATTGTTGTTTTACATGATATTAACTTTGCTTCAGCATATAGTGATATTATCGTTGCTCTTAAAGAAGGCCAAGTAGTGTGTCAAGGTGAAGTTAAAGATATAATGACTCCAGAAAAACTGCACGAGCTCTATGATATTCATATAGATATTCACGAGCTTAATAATCAGTATGTGGCAACCTACTTTAAACCTAAAGCCAACTGTCCTTAAAGGCGGAGAAAAACTAAGGGAATTGCAAAGAAAATTTTGCTTATTTTTGCTAAACTTTGGTTATTTTATTGGTTTTACTTCTCAGGGAGTTGTGCGATTTTATCAAAAATATGTGAATATATAACTACTTCTTTAAGAAGTTTAAAATTACTCTAATTTTTATCATAGGATAAACTTATATGAATAAAGTTTTTAAATATGGTGTTGCTTTAGCAACAAGTTTATTTGCAATCAATTCTTACGCTGTAACTGTAGATTCACCTACAGGGAAGCAAGATGTACCAGATAATCCTCAACGTATTGTGGTATTAGACTTATCGATTGCTGATAACCTTTTAGCTTTAGGTCAACAACACCGTGTGGTAGGTATTGCAGATAGTAAATTCTTCCCTGCATATCTAAGTAAAGTTTATACTGATGCTAAATATAAAAATGTAGGTCTGTTAGTACAGCCTAATTTAGAAGCAATTGCTGAATTAAAACCTGATCTAATTGTTACTTCAGGTCGTCAAGCAAAATTCCTCGATCAATTAAAACAAATTGCTCCTGTGTATGTTGCAACTTTAGATGACACTAAGCAAAGTTACTCAATTGATGCTAATCTGCTAGCTGTGGGTAAATTTACAGGTCAAGAAGCAAAAGCTCAAGAATTAGCTAAAGATCTTGATGCTAAGATCGAAGCTTTAAATAAACTAGCGTCAGGTAAAAACGCATTAGTTCTTTTAACTAATGATCGTAAAATGTCAGGCTTTGGTCCTGAGAGCCGTTATAGCATCGTTTATAAAGACTTTGGTTTCAAACCAGCAGGTCAAATTGCCGATGCTAAAGGTCGTCACGGGGTTGAAGTAAGTTATGAGTTTATCCAAAAAACTAACCCACAATTTATTTTTGTGGTAGATCGTTCTGCAGCTTTAACAGATGCTAAAGATAATGCAAAAAACACTCTCAATAATCCTTTAGTAAACAGTACAGATGCAGCTAAAAATAATGCAATTGTTTACTTAGATTCAAAAGTTTGGTATTTAGCTTACGGTGGTTATTACTCAACAGTAGAAATGATCAACGAATTATCTAATGCAATTAAAAATGCAAAATAACGGAAAAAAGGGTCGTAGCTTTACGACCCTTTTTCTATGGTATAATTTTACTAAGTTGTTATCTCGAGTATAAAAAGATATGACCACATTACTTGCGATTATAGTTTTTTATCTCATAGGTTCTTTACCTAATGATAAATTGCTTAGTCATTTATTTAAGGTAAATGTGCTCGAGCTCTTAGAGCGTCGTCCCAATTACCTCATGTTTAATAATTTAACTAATGCTTGGGCTTTATTAGCCTTAGCCTTTACCGATTTTGCTAAAGGCATAGTTCCGCTTTATCTGGGCTATCGTCTAGGCTTTTCGAGCCTAGAATTAAGCTACTTGGTTATAGCTTTACTGCTAGGCCACTATTATTCTATTTTTAATTATTTTCGTGGGCGTCTGGGTATAGTAGTTTGTATTGCTCTCTATACTACCTTAGGCTGGTCAGTAATGCTGGTTGCTCTTGGTGCCTATATAGTTTTTTATTTACTTTTTGGTTATAGAGTAGTGGCAAATGCCCTGCTAGCCGTATTAATTCCGTTCTATGCCTACTGGCTCAATCCGACGTATATGATTCCCGTGGTAACTCTTTCTTGTATGATTATTTTACGTCATATAGGTTTATTAATTCGTACACGTTACGGCTATTATCTTCCAGATTGTAATGGTTTATTACAAAGACTCTACCGCGATAAAGACTTTTTAATCTAAGGCTTTAAGGTTTCCCTTAAAGCCTTACTTTTTTTATAAAAATCATTATTTTGCTCTTGCATTGTGAACAATTTTTTTGCATACTTATAAAGATTATGTTAAATTTGCCCAGCAAATAAAACTATTAGAGTTTTATCTAAAAAAGATAGCTTATTTTTAAACAAACTCTAAATAAAACGAGATAGTAGCATAACCTAGAGCAAAGTGTGCTACAATTAAATTTGTTATTTTTAATATACCAAAACGAGACTAATTGTGACAAATAAATATCACCATATCCATGAACAAGTACAAACTTTAAGTACTCTACTTGAAGAAACTGTCCGCGATACTGACGGACAAACAGTATTAGATATTTTAAACAAGATTTCTGATTATTCCCGTCAAGCTGGTATTGGTGATAAGAAGGCAGAAGAACAACTAGTAACTTTACTTGATATTATGAGCGATGATTTAATCATCCCTGTTGCCCGTTGTTTTTCACATCTTCTCAACTTTATCAATACTACCGAACAACATCAATTAACCAATAAATCGATTACAAGTAGTGAGGACGATTATGCTTTACGCAGTTTCGAAGCTCTACTTGTACGCTTAAAAGAGCAAGGCTTAACCTTTGCTCAAGTACGTCCTGCTTTAGAAAAACTCTTTATTGAGATAGTTTTAACGGCTCACCCTACTGAGGCAACCCGACGTTCGATTATTCAAAAACACAATGGTTTAGATGAATGTTTACGTCAACTTGACGCTCCGCACTTAAGCGAACTCGAAGAGCATACGGTTAAAGCACGTTTACGTCAGCTAATAGCTGCGACATGGCTTACCGATGAAATTCGTTCTATTCGCCCAACCCCTGTAGAAGAAGCTTCTTGGGCAATGAATACAATCGAAGATTCGCTTTGGAAAGCAGTGCCAGAATTTATTAAATCTTTAAACTTAAGCTGTGAAAAAGTTTTTGGGCAAAGCTTAGGTGAAGATTTCCAACCGTTAAAAATCTCTTCCTGGACAGGAGGAGACCGTGACGGTAATGCCTTTGTAACGCACAAGGTTACGCAAACGGTAATTAATACAGGACGAGCTCGCTTTGCTAAAATCATGATGGAAGACATACGTCGTCTTTCGCAAGAATTAACCATGCGTTCGGCAGATCCATATTTTAAACAAAAATATAATGTGGATTATGAGCCTTATCGTCAAGTATTACGTCTTTTACGTATGCGCTTAAAAGCGACTATGGACTTTTTTGAGGGCTTAATTACTTCTGATGATCAAGTAGTTTACCTCACGCAACAGCAAGCTCTTGAGCGTCAAACGCGCATGGAGTTATTTGATATAGATCACGATACAGACGTGGTTGATATTACCCCAGGCTTTTCACGCTCTTACCAAAAAGCGACGCAAAATCTTATTATGAATGATAATGATCTTTTAGAACCTCTCGAAGACATTTATCAATCTTTAGTGGTGCGCAACCAAAAAGAAATTGCTGACGGCTTTTTATTAGACTGTATTTATCGTGTGCGTACTTTTGGTGTAACTCTATTTAGACTAGATATACGTCAAGAGTCAGCGCGTCATAAAAAAGCAATTGCCGAGTTAGTAGAATTCTATGGTTTAGGTAACTACCTCGAGTGGAGCGAAGAAGAAAAAGTAGACTTTTTAACTAAAGAATTGTCTACGGCACGTCCACTTTTACCAAATCACTGGCAACCTACGCCAGAAACAGCTGAAGTTTTAGCCACTTGTAAACTAGTAGCACAACAACCAAAAGGAGTAATTAACTGCTATATTATTTCTATGGCAACTTGTGCTTCGGATGTGTTAGAAGTAAAACTTTTACTCAAACTTTACGATGAACCAAATAATATTGGCATAGCTCCTCTCTTTGAGACTCTAGATGACCTCGAACATGCTCCAGCGGTAATGCGTCGCTTATTTAGTAATGAATTCTATTACCAAATGATCGAAGGGCAACAAATGGTAATGGTTGGTTATTCAGACTCAGCCAAAGATGCAGGCTTTTTTGCAGCAGGTTGGGCACAATATAAAGCCCAAGAGAATTTAGTTGCTCTTGCCAAAGAATTTAAAGTTAAATTAACGCTATTCCACGGACGTGGGGGTACAATTGGACGTGGGGGTTCTCCTGCTCACGCGGCTCTCCTTTCGCAACCACCAGGCAGTCTTGAAGCGGGCTTACGTGTAACTGAACAAGGGGAAATGATTCGCTTTAAATTTGGTTTACCAGAAATAGCGCGCTTAAATTTAGATCTCTATGCTTCGGCAATTTGTGAATCTAATTTACTACCTCCTACCGCACCGAAAAAACAATGGCGTGATACCATGGAGCTTCTTTCTGATATTTCTTGTAAAGAGTATCGTCAAGTAGTTTTCCATACGCCTGATTTTATTCCTTATTTCCGTCAGGCAACTCCTGAAATTGAATTATCGAATTTAAATTTAGGTTCACGCGCTGCCAAACGTAATGTAAATGGCGGGGTAGAGTCGTTAAGAGCCATTCCATGGATCTTTGCTTGGACGCAAAACCGTTTAACTTTACCAACTTGGTTAGGTACAGGTTCGGCATTAAAAGAAGTTCTAGCTACCGAACAAGGGCGAGCAACAATTATTGAAATGATGCAAGCTTGGCCATTCTTCTCTACCCGTATTGGGATGTTAGAGATGGTGTTTTCTAAAGTAGATGTAGAAATTTCTGAACTTTACGAACGTAAGCTCGTAGAACCAAGATTACATTATCTAGGAGCTGATTTACGTGCTCGTGCTTTAGATAGTAAAGAAGTAATTATGTCTTTACACGGGGACAATAGTCATAACCTAATGCAAGATACCCCTTGGATTTATGAGTCAATTCAAAAACGTATTGCTTATACTTTACCATTACACTTACTACAAATAGAATTACTCTATCGTAGTCGTCGTGGTAGTATGGATCCAAGAATTATTAAAGCTTTAATGATAACTATAACTGGGGTTGCTGCAGGCATGCGCAATACAGGTTAAAAGAGCAAGGGGCAAAAGCCTCTTGCTTTTTTTTGTTTAGGGCAAAATAAAGTTAAGAATATAGGGGGATATTAGCGGGAAAATCCTGCAAAAATAGCAAAAATCTGCTATAATAGCAAGAGTTGTGCTCGCACTAATTTGAGCACAAATAATGCTTGTTTTAAAGATTTTATATTAACTGTTGATTAATAAATAATCACAGAGTTTTGAATGTATTAGGTAAAGTAATCCATGTCTGAATCGAATAACCAAAATCCTTCAGGTTTTAATGGAGAAGTTAAACCAATTAACATAGTTGATGAATTAAAGACTTCCTATTTAGACTATGCAATGTCTGTAATTATGAGCAGGGCATTGCCAGATGCTCGTGATGGTTTTAAACCTGTACACCGTCGTGTACTTTATGCAATGCATGAAGGAGGCAATACTCCAGATAAACCATTCGTGAAATCAGCAGAAATTGTGGGTAAAGTGATGGGGTTATACCACCCGCACGGTGACTATGCAATTTACGGCACTTTAGTACGTATGGCGCAAGACTTTAGTCTGCGTTATCCTCTTGTGCAAGGCCAAGGTAACTTTGGTGGTCGAGGCGATGAAGCTCCAGCGGCTATGCGTTATACCGAAGCCCGTATGAGCAATATAGCTCTAGAGCTTTTAAAAGATATTAAAAAGGATACAGTTGATTTTATTCCTAACTACTCGAATAAAACTACTGAACCTTTAGTACTACCAACTCGCTTACCAAATCTGCTTATAAACGGTTCAAGTGGGATTGCGGTGGGAATGGCAACTAATATTCCACCTCACAATTTAACCGAAGTTTTAAACGGTTGTATTGCTTACGTTGATAATCCAGAAATTAGCATAGACCAATTAATGGAATATATTCCCGCTCCAGATTTTCCAACGGGGGGAATTATTTTAGGTCGTGGTGGTATTCGTGAAGCTTATCATACAGGACGCGGTAAACTTTATTTGCGTGCGGTTTATAAAGTAAGCGAAGAAGCTCGAGTTAAACGTATTAATATCACCGAAATTCCATATCAAGTAAGTTATAACACGGTAATTGAACGTATTCATGATTTAATGAAAAATGATGAAATTCAAGGTATTACCGAAGTTCTTAACTTATCTAAAAATGATATTAATATCGAGTTAAGAATTCATAAGGACTATGATCCACATGTAATTATGAATCAACTGTTTGCTAAGACCCAACTGCAAAGCAGCATTTCCTTTAATATGCTCGCTTTAAACAAGGGTAAACCGCAAACTCTTAACTTAAAACAATTTATTAGCATTTTTATTGAGTTCCGTCGTGAAGTAATTACACGTCGTTGCGTGTTTGAACTTAAAGGAGCTCGTACTCGTGCTCATACTCTAGAGGCTTTAGCTATAGCTCTAGATAATATTGACGAAATTATTCACTTAATTCGTTCTTCAGCACGTCGTCAAGATGCTGCCCAAGCTTTATTAGCTCGCGGTTGGAATTGTAAAATTCTTAGTGCTATGCTCGAAAACCTTGAAGGTAACCCAGAAATTGCTCGTCCAGCAAATCTTGAAGAGCAATATGGCGTGAACCCTCAAGATGGTTTATATTACTTAAGCCCAGAGCAAGCTGATGATATTCTTTCCATGCAATTATCTCGCTTAACAGGTTTAGAGCAAGAGGTAATTACTAGCGAGTACCAAGATAAAGTAAGCGAAATTATTCGTTTAATTGGTATTTTAAATGATCCTGCTAAATTAACGGCAGTTTTACGTCAAGAGCTAATTGAAAGCCGTGACAATAATAAGCGTAAAGAAAATAATTACGATGCTCGTATTTCAGCAATTTCTGATGAAGCTATTTCTTTAGATGACGAAAGCTTTATTAATAAAGAAGACGTAGTAATTACTTACTCACGTGATTCTTACATTAAATACCAAGCTTTAAACGAATACCGCAGTCAATCGCGTGGTGGTCGTGGTCGTCAAGCTACGCAAGTTAAAGAAAACGATGAAATTGCAGAATTAGTAATAGGTAAAACTACTGACACTTTACTTTGCTTTACCAGTTTAGGACGCGTTTTCCAAATTAAAGTGTACAAGTTACCAAGAGCGACACAAGCTTCACGTGGACGTCCAATTAATAATTTCTTAAATCTGCAAGATGAAGAAAGAATTACTAATTTAATTGTTCTTGATGAAGATGCACAAGACGATGTAGAAAATAAATTCCTCTTCTTTGCTACTGAACAAGGTACAGTGAAGAAAACTCCACTCAAACAGTTTAGTAAAATCCGTGCGAATGGTCTTAAAGCCATTACTTTACGTAATACCGATATAGCAGCGGGCGAAGAAACGGAAAACGAAGAAGTTGAAGTGCTCGAGGCAGAAGATACGATTTTAGATAGTCATGATCTTCTTCCTGATCGCCTAGCTCAGGTAGTGGTAGTAGGAGAAAATGATCCTGTATACCTCTTCTCGCGTGCAGGTTATGTCGCAGCCTTTAATTCTGCAGTAGTTAGATCGCAAAGTCGTGTATCGCGTGGGGTACGTGGTATGCGTCTGCAAGAGGGTGATGACCGCATTATTGCTGTAATTGTACCAAAAAATGATGATCCAATTTTAACGGTAACTAATGGTGGTTTAGGTAAACGTACAGCTCTCTCAGAAGTTCCGCTTCGTACTAACCGTGGCTCTAAAGGGGTGCGTATGCATAAACTTTCAGAGCGTACAGGTAATGCTCTAGTAGGGGCTACGCAAATCAATGAGCAAGATCAATTAGCAATTATTACTGACGGCGGTAAACTAGTGCGTATAGATGCCGATGAAATTCGTCTAGTAGGACGTGCTTCATCTGGGGTTAAACTAGTTAACCTAGTTAACGGTGAGCAGGTTGCTTCTATTGAGCGAATTGTTGAGGGTAAAAGCATTGAAGCTGAAGACCTTTTAGCGGTTCAAGCTCACAAGCAAGCTGAGTTAGCTGATAACTCTAGTCCAGTTAAAAGTGCAGAACAAGTAGAACCTATTACAGGGGCTGCTTATGCTGAACAAGATGATGAAGAATAAGTTCCTCTCCATGAGGTAAAATAAAAACCTCAAATCAAACGATTTGAGGTTTTTTTTGGATTACATATGAAACAGGAAAACGTAGATTCAGCAGAAATTGCAAAATTTGCCAATATGGCAGGCGATTGGTGGTTACCTAATGGGAGCTTTAAACTAATTCACAAGTTAAATCCCTTACGCTTACAATATGTTATGCAACAAGCTGCTCAGCAACATCTTGGTGCCTTAGCTTATCAACCGATTTTAGATTTAGGTTGTGGAGCGGGTATACTTGCTGAGTCCCTAGCTCTCGAAGGAGCACAAGTGCTTGGCATAGATATGGCAAAAGAAGCTCTTGAAGCTGGACGTATTCATGCCCAAGGCATTGATAATTTAGAGTATCGTTGTGTTACAGCCGAACAACTGGCTAAAGAACTCCCTGAGCACTTTAAAATTATTTGCTGTATGGAAATGATTGAGCATGTGCCGAATTATGCTTCTATTGTTAGTTCTATTGCCCAAATGTTGCAACCAGGTGGTCTGGCAGTAATGTCGACTATCAATCGCACATGGCAAGCTCAATTGCAAATTATTGAGGCAGTAGAAAACTATTTACAATGGCTTCCACGGGGCACCCACGAGTATCAAAAATTTATTAAACCAAGCGAGCTAGTTAAAGTAGCCCAAGATCAAGGCTTAGAAGTTTTAGATATAGTCGGTTACAAATATAATATCTTTAAAGATCAGTTTTATCTTGATGCTGATGTGTCAGTAAACTATTTAATTACTTTTAAAAAGCGGTAGGCTATTGAGCCTCCCTTTTTTTTGGTGTAAACTATAAAAAACGTGAAACTCTCAATTTAAA
Source organism: Psittacicella melopsittaci (assembly GCF_003585925.1). GTDB lineage: Bacteria > Pseudomonadota > Gammaproteobacteria > Enterobacterales > Psittacicellaceae > Psittacicella > Psittacicella melopsittaci. The sequence continues at coordinate 8,266 of NZ_NRJH01000011.1, read as the reverse complement.
AGGCTAGATAAAAGTGAAAAAAACAAATTTAAGTAAATGGCTAGTTGCTTTAAGTTTAACTTGGAGTGCAACTGCCTTAGCTGACTCAGATGTAACTGAATTAGCAAATGGGGATATAGTTTATTCAGCGCAGTGGAATAATGTAATTCCTGCTGGTACTAAACTAGCCAAAGTGCAATTTTTAACTCGTAATGCCAAAGAGAACCCAGCTACTATTGACCCTGGAAAACTCTCGGATTCTAACTCTATTAATGTTGCCCGTTCGCTCTTTGATACTTTAGTGCGTCAAGCTCCAGACGGTCGTTATGTCGGCGTAGCTGCTCAGTCTTGGGTGCAGTCAGCCGATGGTTTAACCTGGACCTTTAATTTACGCAAAAATGCTAAATGGTCAGACGGTAAGCCAGTAACTGCCCATGACTTTGTTTATGCTTGGCAACGTTTAGTTGATCCGCAAAATGGTTCGGTATACATAGACTATTTAGCCAATGCTAATGTAAAAAATGCAGCGCAAATTTCTGCTGGTCAGTTAGCTCCAAGTGCACTAGGAGTAGAAGCAAAAGATGACTATACTTTTGTGGTGCATTTATCTCAGGTAACGCCTTGGTTTACCCAGTTAGTTACTCTAGGGGTATTAGCTCCAGTGCGCGAAGATAAAATTAAGCAGTATGGCGATCAATGGACCCATCCACAAAACTTTGTTGGTAATGGACCTTATGTCCTTACCGAGAATATTATTAATGGGCATATTACTTTTGTAAAAAATCCAGATTACTGGGATGCTAAAAATGTTCTTATTGAAAAATCACAGTATATTTTTATGACCGATATTAATATGATTTACAATAAGTACTTAGCTAACGAAGTATTAACAGCAGATATTCCGCCGTCGATTTATAATAAAGTGCTCGAAGAACGACCTGATGAAGTTAAAGAATATATAGATCCTTTAACCTGGGCGTTATACTTTAATGTTAACGAAGTGCCTGATGTGCGAGTACGTCAAGCAATTAAATTGCTCATAGATAATCGCTATCTAACTAATGTTATTCTTAAAGCAGGGCAACCTACAAGTATTTTTACCCCAACATTTTTAGCAGACGGGCAATTAGCTACCGAAGAAGCTTATTTCTCACGCCCTTATGAAGAGAATGTTGAGCAGGCTATAGCTTTACTTAAAGAGGCAGGTTATACAGCATCTAAGCCATTTTCTTTTAAAATAGTAGCTCCTCGTGAACAACTAATGAATGTTACGCTAGTAGCAATTCAAGGTTGGTTACAACAAAAATCACAAGGCTTAGTAAAAATGGAAGCTACTATTACCGAGCGCAAGGTTTACGAAGATATAGTACAAAATAAAAACTACCAAGTGCGCTTAGGTTGGACGCGTGGCGACTACGATCAGGCTTCGGCATTTTACAATACTTTACTTTGTAATAATGGACAAAACTCAACTGCATGGTGTAGTGCCGAGTATGATAGTTTAGTTAATCAGGCAAATAACACTGTAGACCCAGAAAAACGTGCCCAACTTTATTCTCAGGCTAACAAGGTGATTCAAGAACAAACGCCAGTAGCACCAATTTACTTAAAAGGGGCTTACTTACTTAAATCTCCAGCTTTAGGTGGTTTAAGTCTTAAAGTAAAACGTCGCTTTTTACGTGACTACTATATAATTGATGCTCAAGTGGCTCCAACGAAAAAATAATCTTAATTTAGGGATTAGTATTCTGGTTTTTTAAAGAATAAAAGTAATAGGTAACTAAAATAAAAATTCTTAAAAAACCGTATTTTAAGAAAATAATTTATATTTTAGTATTGCTTTTGTTTTAAAATATGATATCTTATTATTAATTAAAGAGAGATATCTCAAAAAATCGCATATAACTTAAGGCCATTTTCAGAGCATGGGGTCTTAAGCATGTACGATTCGAAGATTAAGATTAGATTAGATAGATATTGTTTTTTTAAATTTGCGACTCCAAAGCAAATTTTTGGATTTTTTGATGGAAGCTTTTAGCTTCCATTTTTTTTGGACAAAAAAAGAGGAGGCCATGGGCCTCCTTTTTTTACATACGTTCTACCACATTTATACCTAAAAGTTTTAAGCCTTGCTCTAAAACCTTAGCTGTGTAGTTAATGAGGTTGATACGTGATTCTTGTAAATCTTTTTCTTCGGTTTTTTGGATATTAACATTTTCATAGAAACTATTGAAAATGCCAGATAATTCAAAGAGGTAAGTACAAATTAAATGTGGAGTTAATTGACTGCCTACTTTATCTAAAACATCAGCAAACTCTTGCAGTTTTAACACTAGATTACGTTCGTACGGGTTAGTAATTAATACTGCTTCTGTTGCAGGTAAAGTGTGACGACGTAAAATAGATTGAATACGAGCATAAGAGTACTGCATGTAAGGTGCAGTGTTACCTTCAAAAGAAATCATGCGATCCCAATCGAAAATGTAATCTGTAGCACGGTTTTTACTTAAATCAGCATACTTAATTGCCCCATAAGCGAGAGCATTTACGAGCTCTTGGCGTTCTTCGCCTGTAACATCACTATTACGAGCTTCAAGCAGAGCTTGCGTACGTTCTACAGCCTCATCAAGGAGATCATTTAATCTTACTACATCACCTGAACGAGATTTAAATGGTTTACCATCTTTGCCTAGCATCATACCAAAGCCAGCGTGCGTAACTTTTGTGCTCTCAGGAAGATAGCCCATTTTACGAGCAATAATCTCAATTTGCGCAAAGTGGTTCGCTTGACGCATATCTGTACAATAGATAATATTGTCTGCTTTAAAATGCTCAACACGGTATTTCATAGCAGCTAGGTCAGTAGTAGCATATAGGTAGCCACCGTCTGATTTACGTAAGATAACTCCTAGATCTTCGCCGTCTTTATTTTTAAATTCGCTTAAGTGAGCTACAACTGCACCTTGGTCAAGAGTAGCTACGCCTTGCTCTAGAGCTTGTTCTACCACTTCAGGAAGCATAGGGTTATACATAGACTCACCCATAATATCATCGTCAGTTAAAAGAACGCCTAAACGACGATAGGTACGGTTGTTTTGCGTCATAGTAATATCTACGAGCTGCTTCCACTTAGCATAATAGTGCGGATCACCACCTTGGAGTTTTACTACCAGGCTACGAGCATAAGTTTGGAATTCAGGATCTGCATCAAAACGTGCCTTAGCTGCACGATAGAAGCCATCAAGGTCTTCAATGCTTACGCCTGCTGCTTCAGGATCTTTTTCTACTTCTTCCATATAGGCCATGAGCATACCAAATTGGGTTCCCCAGTCACCTATGTGGTTTACTTTAGTTACCTTGTGACCTAAGAATTCGAGTACTCTCACTAAAGAGTCACCAATAATTGTTGTACGTAGGTGTCCTACGTGCATTTCTTTGGCAATATTTGGGGCAGAGTAGTCAATAACTATATTTTGTGCAGTTTGCGCTTGTAAATTAGCTTGTAAGTGAGAAATATTTGGTGTTAACTCAGCTAACCATACATCATTTAAGAAAAGGTTAACAAAGCCAGGACCTGCCACTTCTACTTTAGCAAATTCTTTACTGTGCTCTTGGGCAAAGTAGGTCGCAAAAGCTTGAGCTAACTCACGTGGGTTAGTGCCTAGAGTTTTTGCTAGAGGAAGTATGCCGTTTACTTGGTAGTCACCAAATTGAGCTGCTTTAGTAGCCTTAATAATTGCAGGATAACTTGTAGCTGGATCTAATTTACCTTGGCTATCTTGAGTACGAATAAATACGTTTAAGCTATCGGTAATAATATTTTCTAAGTGTTCGCGAAGAATGAATTTTGCCATAATAATTTTGCAAATTATTTAAAAAGTGTATATACAGGAGCGTGATCTGAAGGTTTATCCATACGACGGATTTCAAGGTCAATATCTGAATCAGCAACATGTTCGCTTAGCTCTTGCGAACACATAATTAAATCGATTCTTAGACCACGATTTTCTTCAATTCCTTTAGAGCGGTAATCAAACCACGAGTATTTGTCATCAATTTCAGGGTTAGCGATTCTAAAGGTATCAACAAGGCCAAGAGCATAGAGTTTATCCATCCATTCTCTTTCTTCTGGTTGAAACGAGCATTTACCCGTTCTTAACCAACGGCGTGCGTTAACTGCACCTATCCCTATATCTTTATCCGTAGGAGAGATATTATAGTCTCCCATAATAATGAGTTTATAACCCGCAGGAGTTTGTTTAATATACTCTACTAGATCAGCGTAGAATTTACGCTTAGCAGGGAATTTAACTTCATTGTTAATATTATCTCCTTGCGGGAAATAACCATTAATTACTCTGAGCTTCCCAAATGTTGGATGATTTATATCTATAGTAATTAAACGACGTTGTGCGTCTGGTGCATCACCTGGAAAACCATAGTACACTTGTTCTGGCTCGTATTTAGTGTAAATAGCTACGCCATAATGCGTTTTTTGTCCAAAGTGATAAATATGATAGTTTTCGGCTAACACCTCTTCAGGGTAGTCGTCCGAATGTACTTTAATTTCTTGTAAACCGATAATGTCGGGCTGGATTTGTTGGTCCACAGCGAGCAATTGCTCTAGGTGAGCGCGGACACTATTGATATTAAAACTAACAACTTTCATAGAAATAAAAACAGAAAAATTAGCTAAGTCCTGCGACCTAGCTAATTTTATTAATTAATCTAATGTCACAATGCGTACATCTTTAACGCCGTTTTCGGCAGCTGCTACTCGAGCTGCAGTTTCAGTTTGCGCTAAAGTAGCTTTAGAAAGTAGGTACACAATGCCATTTTGCGTAATTACCTTAATGCGACGTGCAGGTACATTACGGGTTAATACTAATTTAGATTTAACTACACTGGTAATAGTTGCATCAGAAACATTACCACTGACAGTTGGGTTAAACTGAGAGTTAACTTGAATTTGGTTAAGAATTTTTCCTACCCCATAAACTTGTTCAGCAACCTTAACAACATTATCTGCTAACTCTTGGTTTTGGGCTTGACCAATAAGAAGAGTAATGCCTTCCCAAACAACAGCAGTTATACGATGAGGAAAGCGTGAGCTTGGGTAAGCGTTTTCAATGCTTTGGTTAATATTTTGTTCCAGAGCTGAATCAGAAATAGTTGCTTGTTGTTGTGTTGTGGTAGTAGTTGTGGTAGTAGTTGCAGTGTTGTTATTAGAAGTTGTACAAGCTCCTAAAACAGCCGCTAAAGCTACTACAAGGGTAATTTTCTTTAACATACTATTCAATCCTTAGAAGAAAATTAGTTGATTTTAACAAATTCTCCGTTTACAACTTGGTAAACATTGTAGTAATTACTTACAATACAGTTGCGTCCAGGAGTAATAATGATTTTACCTGTTGCTCCATCAACGGTGAAGTTATTTACACTACGTAAAGCTGAGTAGTTTTGTGCCAGTTTAAAAGCGTCATAACCAAAAGCAAAGAGACGTTTTGCATTGTAGTTATTAGTATCTAAAGCACTTGAAGCGGCACGACCTAGGCTACTTTTTGCTTCAGCAATTACCGAAGATTCAGTAAAGTAGGTATTTTTTAAGTCAGCTAGCTTAGCTGGAGTTAAGCTTTCATCGTTAGTGCGATAGGTAGCAAAGGTTTTAATGGTGTTATCTGGATCTTCAAAACTTAAAGTTGAATTAAAAGTAACTAATTGTTCTGCCGAACCTAAGAATAATACTGCATCTGGTTTAGGCGTACGAGCAAGAAGATTTTTAACATTTTGCGTTAAGTCGCCATCATTAAATGTAATTACCGTTACATTTTGTTGTTTTAAAGTTAACCAGTTACGAGCAAACTCACTTGCAGCTCTTACCGAAGAAGAGGTGCCGTCTGAGAAAATAACTGGGTTATTAACTTTTAACTGGTTCATTACATTAGCAATGGTACTTGCTTGATCTTCAATGCCCATGCTGTAGTAACAAGCGCCAATATTATATGAACCTACTGAAGTAAGCATTATCTCAGGAGTAGTGAGGCGTAGTTGGTTAACTGCTACTACATCATCACGTAAAAGAGGTCCTAAGATAATATCAGCTTTACCGTCAGCATCTTGTACAGCCTGGGTTGCTGGAGTAGTTGTGGTATCTACATAGCTAACACGTACTCGATTACCCGCTTCTTTATTAGCTGTATTTATCCCCTGACGAACAGCTTCAGCTAAAGGACTATAAGTACCAGTTAGAGGCAGAAGTACTGTAACATTGTTATAGTTACTAGCGGCTGCCGATTGGCTTTGTTTAAATAGCGAAGGTTTAGTATTTATTGCAGGGTTATTAGTGCCACTATAAGTATTTGCCCAGTTATTATAAGCACGAGCTAGTTCATCAGCATTATTACTGTTTTCTACCGCAATTTGAGCAAGGCTATACCAAGCTGCATTTGTTGGTGAACTTGCAGTTGTAGTTAGGTTACTTAAAGTAGTTACAGGAATACGGGTTAATTGGCTTAAAGTAGAGTCAATTAAAGTTTGTTGATCAGCAGTATTTAGACTACTAAATACTGAGTTAGCTGTATCTAAACCTAAGTCATATTGACTATTACTAAAAGCTTTAACTATTTCTACTTGAGCTGCACTTAGTTTTTGGTTAATGCTAATTTGACTTAAGTCAACATTAGGAGTGTTGTTAATTAACTCTTGGTCGTTAGTTAACTGACCTAAGCGTGTTGCTAAGTAGTTATATTGTGAATTTTGACGAGCATCAGTTGAAGTAGCAAAGTTCTTTAAGTAGTATTTTGCAGCTTCGTATTTGTTTTCATTAGTTAAACGAGCTACAAGTTGTAAAATAACTTCATTACGAACATAAGCATTGCTACTTGAGTTGTAAATGCTTACTAAGCGATCTGTGCTAATATTGTTTGATTGTTGGATTTGCGCCACTAATGCTTTTTCACTTTCAGTTAGAGAGCTATAGCTTGCAGTAGTTTGAGATTCTGAAGAAGATTGTGAACCACCACCAATATTAAATGAGGTTGTACATGAAGCTAAAGCAAGAGCTAAGGCTGCAAGATTGACATACTTAAGTGAATTGTTCATATGTTGTTGTATCTATAAAAGCGGTATAAAAAATAAAGACATAAGCTAGTACATTATACCAAATTTTCTTAGACAAAACGGTAAAATCTATGTGACAAAAACGCAAAAAGCATGCAGAAGTTCTGCATGCTTTAGCTTATTATCTGATAATCGGAATAGGATTGTTGAGGGAAGCGAAAAAGCCTTTTTGTGAACGGATAGAAATTGCATAGTTGAAGTAACCAAGAATTTCTTTAGCTTTCTCTACTTGACCATTATTATAGTAGTTAGCTGCTAATTGTAAAACAGCCGCATTACGAACTAGGTAAAAGTCTTTACCCATAACAATTTTTTCAAGTTCTGCGTTAGAGTATTTACCTGAAGCAATGTCTTGCATTTTAACTTGTTCTTGTTCGCTCACACGCATTTCTACATAACCGTAGATATCTGGAGAGCTCACAGCATAGTAACGATCGTTGTTATAATCGTGAACTACCGCGTAATTTTGTTCGTTTAATAAGTTCTCTGCAGTTGATTTAGCTACGCCACCAGCACAACTTGTTAAGAGAACACTCAAAAAGCCAATGCACACAATTTGCCAAATGTGCTTGTAAGATTTATATAAGTTTCTCATACATACCATTAGGATGATCAGTCCTAATTTATCAATCGAAAAATTCGGGTTGCCGAATTTTATTTCCATAATAATATAATGTTTTGCGCCAACAAAACACTACGCCTCTATATATACTTTGCCTTAATGCAAAGTACTGCGAGAAAAGTTAAAAGGAGTTAAATAAGTCGACTCTAAGCATTCGCTACGCCAATAGCAAATAGTTAAAGAGGATGAGGAATATTGTCATACGCCAATATGATAATAAGTTCCTCTAATCATGTATATCCTGACTTAAGATTATACTTTTTCAATTTTTCTCTAAGGTTCTCAGTAACCATTAGTTATCTCAAAACCTACATCCATATTATACAAGATAAAAAAGAAAAAAAGAATATTTTAGCAAAAATTTTATATTTTTCCGATGCCTTACTTCCTTATTTATCAATGTTTTAGCAAACATTAACCCACTTTTATTTTGTGGAAATTATCGATTAGGTATATCTAAATATAAAATTTTTGCCTAATTATTTTTCTAATTTAGCGCCAAAAAAAGCTTCTTGCGTTAGCAAGAAGCTTAGGGGAATATTTAAT
>NZ_NRJH01000010.1 GCF_003585925.1 Psittacicella melopsittaci | reverse complement strand
AAAGTAGAGAGAATTAGACTTTTATAAGAAGATCTAAGTTCATATCTACTTTTATAAATTTCTCAACTTAATTTAAATAATTACATGTCTATGAAAAGGAAAAATACTTTTGTTAGTTTAGGTCTACTAGGTCTAGCTACCCTAGGTTCGGTGTTTAGTTTAAGTGCTTATTCAAAGGATAAATATGAGTATGAGTTTACTGATATAGCTTATACGCAGCTATCTTACGATCTTCGACAAGGGGTTATTGACCCTAAGAAAGTTAGAATAACTTTCACAAATTCAGTGATCCTCAAAGAGTTTATTGATTCTTATATCGAAAAATTTAATGATATGGATAAAGATCCACTAAACTTAGGTTTTATAGATATTAGTAACGTTGAGAATATAGATTATCTTTTTGCAGGGAATGTAAAGCTGTCAAATGATAAGGGATACTTCGAAATTAAATGTGCAGATGATGGAAAACGAAGAGAGTACAATATAGACTTTAGTAGTTTAGACTTTAGTAAAGTTAAATCAATGGTTGGTACCTTTGCTTGTGTAAGTATCTCAAATGACTTAAGTAAAATAAATGTATCTCAAGTAGTAGATATGTCTTATATGTTTTATGGTACTAACTTTAACCTTGATATAGGTAACTGGGATGTGTCTAAGGTTACTAATATGAGTTATATGTTTGATGACGCAACTTCATTCAACCAAGATATAGGTAACTGGGATGTATCTCAGGTTACTGATATGAGAGGGATGTTTAGTAATGCCTCATCATTCAACCAAAACATCGGTAACTGGGATGTGTCTAATGTTACTAATATGATGGTGATGTTTAGCAATGCTTCTTCCTTCAACCAAAACATCGGTAACTGGAATGTATCTAAGGTTACTGATATGAGTGGGATGTTTTATGGAGCTTCATCTTTCAACCAAAACATCAGCCAATGGGATGTAGCAAACGTTAGATATTGGTTGTTCATTTTTGGTAACGATAGCATGAGAAATGAAAACATACCGCCTAAATTTAGATAATTAACCAAATATTTTTTAGCAACATTATTGTACCTTGCTAAAAGCTTCAATAAATCTATATTAAACGTTAATTAAACACTCATCTTTGATGTAGGCTAATAATCCCCCGTATACTTTTTCTATACGGGGGATTATTACTGTAAATATAATTATGCGTAAGACCTTAAGTTTTTAAGGCTTGCTAATAGGTAAGGCTATATAATTTTAATTTACATTTTATAATCAGTCTAGTTTGAGCTAATTTTCTCTTAAAAATCCTTGTCTTAAAAATACAGCTTTGATTAATACTTCTAGGATTTATAGTATAATAGACCAGTGATATATTCAAAAAAAGTAGAGAGAACTGGGCTTTTATAAGAAGAGCTAAATTGCTGGATTAAGTTCATATTTACTTTAATAAACCTCTCAACTTCATTAAAAAAAATTACATGTCTATGAAAAGGAAAAATACTTTTGTTAGTTTAGGTCTACTAGGTCTAGCTACCTTTGGTTCGGTGTTTAGTTTAAGTGCTTATTCAAAGGATAAATATGAGTATGACCTTAAGAATGTAACTTTTAATCAGTTACCAGAAGAGCTTCAACAAGGTGTAATAGATCCTAATAAGGTTAGAATTACTTTTACTGACTCTAATGTCTTAAAAGAGTTTCTCGATGCTTATATTGCTAAATTCAGTGATATAAAAAAAGAACCTTTAAACTTAAGTTTTATAAACATGAAGCAAATACAAAATATAGATTTTCTATTTGCTGGTGAAGTTAAACGTGACTTATCGGATGATGGAACTCCTTACTATGAGTGTGTATCCGATTCACCTCGAGAATTTAATGTAAATTACAAGAGTTTTGATTTTAGTAATGTCCAATCTATGATTGGAACCTTTGCCTGTACAAAAATCTTAAATGATTTAAGTCAAATCAACGTTTCTAAAGTAACGAATATGAGCTGGCTATTTATGGGGGTAGATTTGCCCTATCCTAAGTATATAAATATTGGAAATTGGGATGTATCTCAGGTTATTAATATGAGAGGGATGTTTGAAGGAGCTTCATCTTTCAACCAAAACATAGGCAACTGGGATGTCTCTAAGGTTACTGATATGAGCGGGATGTTTAGTAGTGCATCATCATTCAACCAAAACATAGGCAACTGGGATGTTTCTAAGGTTACTGATATGAGGGGGATGTTTGCTTTTGCATTATCATTTAACCAAAACATCGGTAACTGGGATGTGTCTAAGGTTACTGATATGAGAGGGATGTTTTTTTGGGCTACCTCATTCAACAAAAATATAGTTAACTGGGATGTATCTAACGTTAAATACATGGGAGCGATGTTTTTGGAAGCCAGATCATTCAACCGAAATATAGGTAAATGGGATGTATCTAAGGTTACTGATATGAGTTATATGTTTGGTGGTGCCTCTTCATTCAACCAGAACATAGGCAACTGGGATGTCTCTAAGGTTACTAATATGAAGGGTATGTTTAGTAAAGCTTCATCATTCAACAAAAACATCGGTAATTGGGATGTGTCTAAGGTTACTGATATGAGTTGGATGTTTTATGATGCCTCATCATTCAACCAAAACATCGGTAACTGGGATGTGTATAATGTGACTAATATGAGTTATATGTTTGCTGGAGCTTATAAATTCAACCAAAACATCGGTAACTGGGATGTATCTAAGGTTACTAGTATGAAAGAGATGTTTCAAAATGCCTCATCTTTCAACCAAAACATCAGCCAGTGGAATGTAGCAAACGTGAAAGATTGGTCGTTCATTTTTTCTAACGCTAGTAGCATGAGAAATGAAAACATGCCACCTAAATTTAGAGACTAAACCAAATTCTTTAGCAGTATTATTGTACCTTGCTAAAAAGCTTCAATAAATATAAATCTATATCAAGCTTTAATAAATAAACTATCATCTTTGATGTAGATTAATAATCCCCCGTATACTTTTCTATACGGGGGATTATTACTGTAAATATAATTATGCGTAATACCTTAAGTTTTAAAGGCTTACTAAATAGGTAAAGCTACAAAATTTACATTTTATAATCAGTCTAGTTTGAGCTATTTTTCTCTTAAAAATCCTTGTCTTAAAAATACAGCTTTGACTAATACTTCTAGGATTTATAGTATAATAAACCAGTGATATATCCGAAAAAAGTAGAGAGAATTAGACTTTTATAAGAAGAGCTTAGTTCATATCTACTTTTATAAATTTCTCAACTTAATTTAAATAATTACATGTCTATGAAAAGGAAAAATACTTTTGTTAGTTTAGGTCTACTAGGTCTAGCTACTCTTGGTTCGGTGTTTGGGTTAAGTGCTTGTTCAAAGTATAAATATGAGTATGAGTTTACTGATATAGCTTATACTCAGTTGCCTTACGATCTTCGACAAGCGGTTATTGACCCTAAGAAAGTTAGAATAACTTTCACAAATTCAGTGATCCTCAAAGAGTTTATTGACACCTATATCGAAAAATTTAATGATATGGATAAAGATCCACTAAACTTAGGTTTTATAGATATTAGTAACGTTGAGAATATAGATTATCTTTTTGCAGGGAATCTAAATCTGTCAGATGAAAATAGAGACATTGAATGTTCAAATTTTAAAAAACGAAGAGAGTACAATATAGACTTTAGTAGTTTAGACTTTAGTAAAGTTAAATCAATGGTTGGTACTTTTGCTTGTGTAAGTATCTCAAATGACTTAAGGAAAATAAATGTATCTCAAGTAACGAATATGAGAAATCTGTTTACGGATTCTGTATTTACGTATACAGCATACAGTAATATTAGCACTTGGAATGTATCTCAAGTAGTAGATATGTCTTATATGTTTGCTCGTACTAACTTTAACTTTGATATAGGTAACTGGGATGTCTCTAAAGTTGCTAATATGAGTGGTATGTTTTATTATGCAAAAGAATTCAACCAAAACATCGGTAACTGGGATGTATCTAAGGTTACTGATATGAGTTGGATGTTTGCAAGTAGCTCTTCATTCAACCAAGATATAGGTAATTGGGATGTCTCTAAGGTTACTAATATGAGTGGGATGTTTTATTTTGCCACATCATTCAACCAAAACATCAGCCAATGGAATGTAGCAAACGTTAAAGATTGGTCAGACATTTTTTTTGATTGGACTGAAAACATAAATAATGAAAACAAACCACCTAAATTTAGATAATTAACCGTTAATAAACATCACCTTTATTTAGGCTAATAATCCCCCGTATACTTTTCTATACGGGGGATTATTACTGTAAATATAATTATGCGTAATACCTTAAGCTTTTAAGGCTTGCTAATAGGTAAAGCTATATAATTTACATTTTATAATCAGTCTAGTTTGAGCTATTTTTCTCTTAAAATTCCTTGTCTTAAATAGACTACTTTGATAAATACCTCTAGGATTTATAGTATAATTAACTAATGATATATCCGAAAAAAGTAGAGAAAACTGGACTTTTATAAGAAGTACCAAATTGCTGGTTTAAGTTCATATCTACTTTTATAAACTTCTCAACTTAATTGAAATAATTACATGTCTATGAAAAGGAAAAATTCTTTTGTTAGTTTAGGTCTACTAGGTCTAGCTACCCTTGGTTCGGTGTTGGGCTTAAGTGCTTGTTCAAAGGATAAAAATGAGTATGAATATGAACTTAAGAATGTAACTTTTAATCAGTTACCCAAAGAGCTTCAACAAGGTGTAATAGATCCTAATCAAGTTAGAATTACTTTTACAAGATCTACTGCTCTAAAAAAGTTTCTTGATGTTTATATCGCTAAATTCAGTGATATAAGAAGAGCACCTTTAGACTTAAGTTTTATTAACATGAGTCAAATAAAAAATATAGATTTTTTATTTGCAGGTGAAGTTGAACGTCAATCATCGAATGATGGAACTCCTTACTATACGTGTGCCTCCCGTACACCTCGAGCATTTAATGTAGATTACAATAGTTTTGATTTTAGTAATGTCCAATCTATGAGAGGAACTTTTGCCTGTACAAAAATCTTAAATGATTTAAGTAAAATCAACGTTTCTAAAGTAACGAATATGAGTATGCTATTTATGAACGCTGATTTTCCTTATCCTAATTATGTAGATATTGGTAACTGGGATGTATCTAAGGTTACAGATATGAGTAGGATGTTTGCTTTTGCTTCATCATTTAACCAATACATAGGCAACTGGGATGTATCTAAGGTTACTGATATGAGTAAGATGTTTTATGCTGCAAGATCCTTCAACCAAAACATCGGTAACTGGAATGTATCTAAGGTTTCTAATATGTGGGGGATGTTTGCAGGTGCCTCCTCATTCAACCAAAACATCGGTAACAGGGATGTGTCTAAGGTTACTGATATGAGTTATATGTTTTGGAGAGCCTTTTCATTCAACCAAAACATAGGCAACTGGAATGTATCTAAGGTTACTGATATGAGCAGTATGTTTTGGGATGCTAGATCATTCAACCAAAACATAGGCAACTGGAATGTATCTAAGGTTACTGATATGAGCAGTATGTTTTTCAATGCCATATCCTTCAATCAAAACATCGGTAAATGGGATGTGTCTAATGTTACTGATATGAATTTGATGTTTCATGGAGCCTCTTCATTCAACCAAAACATCGGTAACTGGGATGTATCTAAGGTTACAAATATGAGATCGATGTTTGTAGAAGCCTTTTCATTCAACCAAAACATCGGCAACTGGGATGTGTCTAATGTTACTAAGATGAGTGGGATGTTTTGGGGAGCCTCTTCATTCAACCAAAACATCGGCAAATGGAATGTATCTAAGGTGACTGATATGAGTGGGATGTTTTATAATGCCTCTTCATTTAACCAAAACATCGGTAACTGGGATGTCTCTAATGTTACTGATATGAGTGGGATGTTTTATAATGCCTCTTCATTCAACCAAGATATAGGTAACTGGGGTGTATCTAAGGTTACTGATATGAGTTATATGTTTGGTGGTGCCTCATCATTCAACCAAAACATCGGTAACTGGAATGTATCTAAGGTTACTGATATGGGTAGGATGTTTGAAGGAGCCTCATCATTCAACCAAAACCTCAGCAAATGGAATGTAGTAAACGTCAAAGATTGGAAAGACATTTTTTATAAGGCTAGTAGCATGAGAAATGAAAACAAACCACCTAAATTTAGATAATTAACCAAATTTTTTAGCTAGATTATTGATACCTTGCTAAAAGCTTTGATAAATCTAAATCTCTATAAAACTTTAATAAATAATCTATCACCTTTGATGTAGACTAATAATCCCCCGTATACTTTTTCTATACGGGGGATTACATTTATATTCTTATTTCTTTGCAAAAGTAAATTTAGTGAGTACCTAATTCTTCTGAAAAGTTTTGAGAATTTTAGAAAAAAGATTAGAAAATCCACAGGAGATATTTGTTTGTCATTCTCTTGATAATCAATGCTTTAAGAATTTTGTAAAGTGAAACGTCGTTTAGGGTATTGCAATATCTACTTTCTTGGGCTAAAATAATAAAAAAGGGTTTCATATTCTTTTTTGATTTGATGTTCTAGATTTTATTCATAAATTTAGATCTGTTTCTTATAAAAATGGTAGAATTGCTATAACTTATAAATGCTTAGGTTCTTTAATTAGCCCTTGTTGCGTGATTAAGTGTTAAGCCCACCTGTTTGCCCGTCATTTCTTTTTTTGGTGGACTTATTTGTTAATTAAAAAACTTAACACAAGTTTATAAGTTAGAAAAAATATTGGTATATATTTTTTCGTTAATTTAAGTTATATCGCATATAAGTTTTTCTAAATAAAAATATGTTTAATATTTTTTCCCTTGAGGTTTTTTCATATACTTGTCTCACTTAAATATCAAATAAATCAAGTCTTTGTCTAACTATAAGATTTCGATATTTTTTATATTTGATTACTCCATATATTGATAGTAAAGAAGAGTACCTTGAGTGCTCTTTTTTTTAGAGATAAAAAAAGTCTTGGTAAAAACCAAGACTCAACTCAACAAGGTATCTAAAGATTTTACCCTTTAGACAAAACAAAGAAATTATACAAGCTATAACTATTTCTTGCAACTTTTATCGCGTTTTCTGCGAGAATTTAAGGATTTTTCTCTTATTACTTTTGGCTTTTTTACATTTAATCTTCTTCTTTTATACTTTTATTTTTTACATTTACCCTTCTTCTATACTTTTCTTTTTTACATTTACTTTGCTTTTCCCCTTATCATTTTTACATTTTTGATAGCTATTTATCTTCCTACCAGCTAAATAATTACATCCTGCTACTTTTTTGATAATTTCTTTTTCAGTTTGTTTATCTCTTCTTTATCTTTTGCTCTTTTGTATTTTCATTTTATCTCTTGTTGTACTTTGACTTTACTTTTACTCTAGCTTTCCCTTCTCTATATTTGCCTTTTATAGTACATTTACATTTTTTGTCCTCACAATCTACACAGTAACTTTTTCTATTTTCTCATCTTCCCTTCCCTTCCCTTCCCTTTCCTTTCCTTTCCTTATAGATTAATTGGATTTTACTTTTACTTTCTTTCAAGTCTTCTTTTCTTTTACTTCTCTTTAACTTGCATTTTCTCCCCAACCATAATTTTAGTTCCCAAAAAAATCCCTCATTTACCTAAAAAAAGCTTATTGGCAAAGCAAAAAAAGCTTATAATTATAAAGTACAGTTAATTAAAAGCTTAACTTTAGAGAAAATAACTTAATAAAAATAAATTAAATTCCTAGCCTCAAGCAAATGAGGCTAGAGTGCCTGAGCCTCTAGATTAATTTTTAGATAGTGAGGGTAAATTTGTAAAAGGGTGATCTATGGAACAACAAAACTTCACCGAATTAAGCCAGTTCTTGGTATTAGCTGAATGCGGCAGCTTTGTTAAGGCCGCAGATCGCTTAGGGATTTCTTCTTCGGCAGTAAGCCACTCGATTAAACGCCTTGAAGACCGTTTAGGCATACGTTTATTTAATCGTACCACCCGTTCGGTTACTTTAACTGAAGCAGGATTACAATTACGCGAGGAACTAGAGCCACTCTTTAGTTCAATTAATGACAAGCTTGAATCTATTTCTGAATTCTTAGATGAACCTGTAGGTACAGTACGTCTAAATGTTTCAATAGATGTAGCAGAAAACATTATCTACCCGCGTTTAAAACAACTGCTCATTGACTATCCTCGCATTAAAGTGGATATAACCATTGATAATAGCTTTGTGGATATAGTTTCTCAAGGCTATGACATGGGAGTGCGCATTGGTAAAGACATAGGCGAAGGTTTTATTGCCGTACAAATTAGCGATAAAATTAGAAATAAATTAGTTGCTTCTAAGTCCTATCTCGAAAAGCATCCTATGCCAAAAAGTATTGCCGACCTCGATCAACACAATACTATAGGTTTTCGTTTGGATAACAATCGTAACCAAGATGCTTGGTATCTTAATGACAATGGCAAGATGGTGGAATATATTCCTAAGTCACAGTTTATTGTCTCGCAAAGTAGTGATATAGTGCGTAAAGCTATAGTTGACGGTCTTGGCATAGGGGTAGTCTATGAAAGAGGTCTAGCAAAAGAAATTGCTTCAGGAGAAGTAGTAGAAATTCTTCCTGAATGTAGCATGAGTTTTGAGCCCTTATTTTTATACTACTCAAGTCGTAAAGGTAACACCACGGCTTTTAAAATGGTAGTTGAAGCTTTACGTCAGTATTAGGGAGTACACTATATGGAGCAACCAAACTTTACCGAATTAAATCACTTTCTTGTACTGGCTGAAACAGGAAGCTTTGTTAAGGCTGGCGATAAACTGCGTGTTTCTTCTTCGGCAATCAGTCACTCGCTCAAGCGTCTCGAAGAACGTCTTGGCGTACGCTTATTTAACCGCACTACTCGTTCGGTAACCCTAACCGAGGCAGGAACCCAATTACGTGATGAGTTAGAACCTGTATTTAAAGCCATTAACGAACGCGTAAACTCTTTAACCGCGTTTATGGATGAGCCTGCAGGAACTATTAGAATTTGTGCTTTTTCTGAAGTAGCCGAGTTTGTGATTTATCCTCGCTTACAACAGTTAATTAAAGATAATCCTCGCATAAAAATCGATCTTGCGGTCGACAATAGATTTGAGAATGCCATAGCCGAAGGCTATGACATGGGGATTAAAGTTGGCAAGGAAGTAGAAGAAGGTATAGAAACTGTACAAGTTTCCAATCCTTTTTCTGTAAAACTTATTGCTTCGCCAAGTTACCTTGCTAAATATGGTAAGCCAACAAGCATTGAAGATTTAGAGAACCACCTTACAGTTGGCGTAAAACTTACGAGCAAACACAATGAGCATGTTTGGACGTTTAATGTTGACGGTAAAAAGGTAGAATACATTCCTAAATCTCGTCTGGTAACTACTTTTGATTTAAATATCTTAAAGCATGCGATTTTAGATGGCGTTGGCATAGGTTATCTGATGGCAACAGCTGTAAAAGAAGAATTAGAGCGTGGAGAACTAATTGAGCTTTTACCTGAATATGCTATTCAAATCGAACCTTATTACCTCTATTACTCAAAAAGTAAAAGCAATACTACAGCCTTTAAAATGGTAGTTGATGCTTTACGTCACAAAGAATAATTTCAAGACAAGATAATTAGCTTTAGCTGGTTATCTTGTCTCTTTTTTTTGTTAGGAAATCGAGGTAAAGAAAGTAGCAAGCAAAACACAAAATAAGCAAAACACAAAAAACAAAATCAAAAGAGAAAGTAAGAGAAAAGGACAATAAGAAAAAAACGTTACAAGAAAAAAAAGTAAAACAAATACCAGAGGAGAAAATTGAAAAGTGGAGTGAGCTACAAGAAAAGTAAGGTAAGAAGGAGTCTGTAAAAAATTAAAAAAGCTGAAAAGCAAAATAGCGAGACTGAGAAAAAATAGAGAAAAGCAAAAAAGCTGAGACAGGGAAAAAATAGAGAAAAGCAAAAAAGCTGAGACAGAAGAAAATAGAGAAAAGCAAAATAGCGAGACAGGAAAAAAATAGAGAAAAGCAAAATAGCGAGACTGGAAAAAATAGAGAAAAGCAAAATAGCGAGACAGGGAAAAAATAGAGAAAAGAAAAAACCAGAGAAAAGCAAAAAAATCCCCAAAGAAATATTAGCCTCAGAGGCAAATATTCCTACAAGCATTCCCTCAAAAATACCTGTTTAAGCAAAAAGCCTAAGTAAATTTTAATAAATTAATTTACTCCCCAAAGCAAAGATAAAAATATGCCTTTTTAGAAAAAACCCTTACTAAAATACGTATAACTAAAATAAAGATTTTCTTAATACCAAGGCAATAAAAAAGGTATGCCTATATTTTTATACTCTCTTTATATCCCTAGAATTTATTTCTTTGAAAAATAAAGCAAATAAACTCGCAAAAAAGTTTGCTAATTTAACCGGTAATCGGTAAAATATTAGTACACATATGTAAATGTAAAAAAGCGAAAAGTTTAACAACGTCTACCTCTAGAGATACTATCTCTAGAGGTTTTTTTATAAAAAATTTGTTGCATTTTTTTATAAAAAAATGAGATTTTTTCTAAAAATAGAAGTACCTTTTTTTGGAAAAAAGAGGGATATTTTTTATAAAAAGCTGATCATTTTAAGGATAGCTAAATTTAAATTTGCGGGATAAAAAAACTAGTTTAGCTGTACTAAACTAGTTGCTTTTCTCTTGATTTTTAAGACACTTATTAGATCCACCTCAAAGGAGTAAGAGGTAAAATCTAATTACTCTATTAGACAAGATAAATTGCAAAAAGTTTCAAAAGTTATCATTTTATTTTTGTGAAAAAGCAAATATTAACTACAAAATTTTGCCATAAAAAAAGCACTCCTTAAAAAAGGAATGCTTCGTGACAAAAAAATATTTAACTTTGCCCTAAAGAAATTTATTCTAAAGCATCAGGATTTATAAAAAGATCTGATACATTTAAAACTACTTTCCATAGGTAATTTCTATGGCAAAAAATTTTGCCATGATGATTATACAAAACTTTAATTTAATTTTGCAAGATTAATTATGGCAAAATATGTAAGTTTTACCAAAAAGTTTTGCTTTTTTTAATAACGCCAGAATCTTGGTAATAAGAGTACTAGCATGGTTGAACATTCAAGACGACCTAAGAGCATAACAAAACCATTAATAATTTTTTGTAAGTCAGTTTGCCCGTCAAATCCGCCTGTACTCGAAGAAACTGGACCAGTAATGGTTACTCCGGTATTAGAAATATTGGTAACTACCGAAGAGATGGCTTGTTCGATGGTCAAACCTGTAAAGGCAAGAAATAAAATCGCCCAACAAGCGGTAATAAAGTACAGACAAATAAAGAACATTACCCCTTTAAAGTCATCATTACTAACTACTTGCCCGTTGTAGACAATAATCGAATGGGCATTAGCATGAATAGTTTGACGCAATTGTTGTTGGACAAAGAGGTGAATAATATTTAAGCGGAATACTTTTAAGCCCCCAGAGGTCGAACCTGAACAGCCTCCTAACATTGCCATGGCACCAATTAAGCCAACAGCTGTTGCTCCCCAAACACTAATATTGGTGATAGTAAAACCTGTATTACTAGAAACATTAACCAGGTTAGCCAAACTTTCCCAATAGAGAAAGAAAATACTGTGTTGGTATTGCTCTCCTCCTTCGGTGCCTGTCCAAGCTAAGTAGCGGTCTAAGGTTATTAAAAAAGCAACAAAGGCTAATAATAGAGTATAGACAACTATTTGCTGGTCTTTGAGAATACGCATCGGCGAACGCCCACGAATATTAAGGACAAAGACTTGGAAAGGTAAAGCTGATAACCACATAAAGATTATTCCTGGCCAGTAAATCGTAGTTAAGCCAGAAAAAGGTTCGGCAGTAGGAGTAAAGCCTCCTGTAGATACAGTGGTAAAGGAGTAGAGCACAGCATTGAGTTTACTCATGCCACATAACCAGTAAGCTAAAATACAAGCAAAGGTTAAAAAGAGATAGTAAACACAAATTGCTAGAGCTAAATCTCGATAGTGAGCAAAGGATTTTTCTTCACTATCCGAAGATTCGGTTTTAAATAGCTTCATTCCCCCTGTACCTAGGTTAGGTAGAATGAGTACGCCCACGACAATAAAGCCTACGCCCCCTAACCACTGGGTAATAGAACGCCAAAAGAGTAGCGAAACTGGGATAGACTCAAAGTCAGTGATAATAGTTGATCCAGTAGTTGTCACTCCCGAACTCATCTCAAAAAAGCTATCAGCAAAAGAAAAGTCGGTAATGATCATATAGGGAAGCATGCAGACCAGAACACAATAAAGCCAAATTAAAGTTGTAGTAAGAAAAAGATCAGTAGAACGCAAGCGCGTTACTTCACTTACTTTAATATTGAACTTTAAGAGAATGCCACCTATGGTGAGAATAATAATATACCTTAAGTAAACTGTAGCTTGACCGTCTTGATAGTAAAGGGAAACTAACAAGGTCAAGAACATTAAAAAGGTAATCATGTACGTCAGGTTACCCAAGGTATAGCGAATAAATTTTACGTTAAACATATTTATACCTCGGTGACATTTTTAGCTATGAGGCGAGCAAAGGCTTGTAAGTCTTCGTTACTATAAGCTATACCCAAAACCTTATCTTCTTCGACAAGGGTTAATTGAGGGCTAGCAACCATAAACTTGTCATTACGGTAAATGCCGAGAATGCGTACCCCTTGTGGCAGTTTTACCTGTTCGAGCTTAGGTTCATCTAAGCCAAGCGTATTATCTAACTCGCCCTCAAATACTTGAAAGAGGTTAGCATTTGGTTCCCGAAAAACACGATTAAACGAAGTAATCATTCCTTGGGCTCTTAGCTCGGTTGCCAAGTCATTTTGAGGCGAGTAGATAATATCTACTTCGGCATTGTGAATAAGGTTTTTATTCATAGTGCGCCCAACTATAGCTATAGCGCGTTTACAGCCCATGCGTTTGGCAAGAAGAGCGGACATAATATTTACGTTATCAGCTCCTGTAGCTGCCACATAAATATCAGTACTATCAATACGCTCTTCAAACAGCAGGTTTTCATCGGTACAGTCGCCGTTAATAACCAGCACATTACTGAGCTCGTTAACCAGAGCTGCCGATTTTTGGGCATTGCTTTCTAAGAGCTTAATGCTCGCTCGGTTTCGTAAAAACTGAGCAAGGAACGTATTAGTACGACTGCCTCCGGCAAGCATAATGCGTTTTGGTGGAGCAAGGTTCTTTTGGAAATAGTTTAAGGCGAGCATTACATTCTCAGGCTCGGCTAAGAGAACAACTTGATCTCCTGCGTTAATGGTAGTATATTCGTTTACTTGAATTACTACTTGATTGCGAATTAAAGCAACCAGAGAAATATTGAGCTTTTGCAGTTCTTGCACGGCAAAGTTTCCCACTTTCCCTACAAGGATACCCCCGTATTGAGCTTGACAAGAAAATACGGCAAGATTTTGCTCACAAAAATAAGTAAAGTATTGCGTGCCTGGGTAGCGAATGAGATTATATAGGGAGTTAGCCATAATTAAGGTTGGCTCAATAATATAATCTACAGGAAAAATATTTTCCGAAAACAGGCGTTCGCGATGTTCTAAATAACGACGCTCACGAATGCGAGCGATTTTAAATGCCACATTGTAAACTTCATGGGCGATTTTACAAGCCATGATATTTACTTCATCATCTTGAGTGGCTGCCACTAAGAGGTCAGCTGACTTTAAGTCGGCTCTATCTAAAACCTCAAGATCAGTTGCATGCCCTGTAATAGTGACAAGATCATATTTAGCGGCAATGGTGGCAAGACGGCTAGCATCTATATCAACAACAACTATATCGCTTTCATCTTCAATAAAGTTGTCAATAATCGATGCCCCAACTTTACCAGCACCTAAAATAACAATTCTCATAAATCTTATATCTAATCTAACTGGCTAGGGCTTTTGCCTCTTACTTATTATATAATAACTTGAGAAATGCTATAGTATATTAAAAAACATCTAGCCTGAGTTTAAATCAAGTCTAGATTAACTTGCATTTAGCAAAATCTAGCAAACAAACTAGCCGAGTCTAGATAAAAACCTCTAGAGCAAAAAAAACCAAAATCGTTACTTAAAGACAAAGCTTCTAGATAGAGATTAGCAAGCTTTTTAGCTTAAACAGCCAAAGAAAAAACATTATGTATAGATTCAATCTTTTTAAAGAATACGACCCTATGGGCAAAGTGTGGTTATTTATTGCTACTTTTGCTACTTCAGGTTTATTGCGTCCTGCTCCAGGTACCTGGGGTTCTTTAGCAGCAGCTATTGTAAGTTGGTTACTTGTAGCTTATACCGATCCAGCTTGGTGGAATAATCAACTCCTTTGGGCAGTAGTCCTGTTTTTTGTGGGATGGTTAGCCTCTTGGCAACTAAAAAAACGTGATGGACGCGTTGACCCAGGTTATATAGTTATTGACGAAGCAGCTGCCATTTTTATGGTAAACTTTGCGGTATTTGCTTTTGTTGGCGATGAACCTCTTTGGCAAGAATGCCTCTGGTTATTAGCTCTATTTACTTTTATTCTCTTTAGAGTATTTGATGTTTTAAAACCAGGAATTATCGGTTGGTTTGACCGAAGATTTAAGACAACCTTTGCTTTAATGTTTGATGACATTTTAGCTGGCTTTGTGGCAGCTTTTGTTGCGATATTAGTTCTGTTTGCTTTACGCTTTTTTGGTTGGGATTACTATCTTTTCTCACTTCTTGGTATAGCCTAGGAAATTAAAGTATTTAGCTAATTTGTTTAAGTAGAGTAAACTAACTGCTTAAGCAAATAAAGAACTCAAACAAAGTAAACTAGTTTAAGCAAACAAAGCTTAAATAAAACAAATTAGTTTAACTAAAGTAAATGAGCTTAAGCAAAGTAAACTAACTAGCTTAAGCAAATTAATCAGTTAAGCAGTTTAATGCAAACACAAAGCAACGCAACTTGCTAAGCTGAGCTTAGCATAATTCATGTTGATAACCTCAAGTCCTGCGAGTTTTACTCTTAAAATTCGCAGGGCTTTTTTTGTTGGCAAAAATAAGAGGAGATAAGGTTTTTAACTAAGTAAAATTACTTGTTCCGCTTAGCAAAAATACTCTACAAATTCTAGAAAAATTACCTTTTTCTTGTGCTTAAAAAAGTAAGCGTTTCAAACAGGTAAATTTTTTGCAAAAAAATTAGTTCCTTTTATTTAAAAATACTCAGGAAAGGTTCGTATAGCAACCCATTTTTTCTCTAATGGAGCTTTAGGGAGATAAGGGGATCGAGTCTTGGAATTTATAAAATAATTTATATATTTCTATTACCAAGAAGACGAATTTTTTGCGAGAAGGGATTTCGGCAAAAAAAGTCTTTAACCTATTTAAATACAGGTAACCACAATATGACAATGAATAGAAAAAGTAAATTTATGGCTTTAACATCAGCAGCTGCTTTAGCGATGATGTTAACAACTAATACTTTCGCAGAAACAAACACACAACAACAAAACACAAATAGCAACCAACAAAACACTAACAACAACCAACAAAACAAAAATAAAAGTGCTACAGCTCCTGCAACAGCTGAGACTTTTTCAGGTAATTACAGTTTACAATTTGATCCAAACGCAAACTATACTTTACAAGCAATTCAAGTACACGGTAGAGTAATCATTGTTCGTGCTTATGAAAACGTAGTATATGTAGCTCACCCTCAAGATCCTACATATGAATCTATGAACATCTACATCCCGCAAGCTTATTTCTATGGTCAAGAAATTAATGGCTATACTGTAGATACAGCTCCGATCTTTATGCCTAATGCTATTGGTGGTTATATGCCTGCTACACCAATGCAACTTGGTGGTATGCAAGTTAACACTACAGATCCAACTGAGGTTAAATTCCCACCACCGCCGAGACCAGGCAAGCAGCACGCCAAGGGACAGCCAGGACAACAGCCTGCTACTCAAGCTCAGCAAGGGCAACAGCCACCAGCTGACGGTCAGCAACCACCAGCAGATGGGCAACAAGGACAAAAACCAGCTGATGCAAATGCTCAGCAAGGACAAAAACCAGCTGACGCTAAACACGGACAAAGACCAGCTGACGCTAAACATGGCCAAAGACCTGCAGATGCTAATCAAGGTCCTAGACATGGCGCAAAAGGTCAACCACCTATGCCACAACGTGGTGAACGCAGACAAGGTGAAGACCGCACTGCTGCTATGAAAGAAGCTTTAGCTAAAGGGATGATCGTAGTATCTCCAGGTGCTCGTGGTCGTACTTTAGAAGCTCAAGACGGTTCTTACTATGGTAAAGCACCA
Source organism: Psittacicella melopsittaci (assembly GCF_003585925.1). Classification (GTDB taxonomy): domain Bacteria; phylum Pseudomonadota; class Gammaproteobacteria; order Enterobacterales; family Psittacicellaceae; genus Psittacicella; species Psittacicella melopsittaci. The sequence continues at coordinate 1,824 of NZ_NRJH01000010.1, read as the reverse complement.
GCGGCAATTGTTGACTTAAAAGCTGCAGTACGTTACTTACACGCAAATGATAAAGTAATGCCAGGTGATGCAAATAAAATCATCGCAAATGGTACTTCAGCAGGTGGTGCTTTATCTGCATTATTAGGGGCTACAGGTAACCAACAAGCATATGAGCCTTACTTAAAACAATTAGGAGCAGCTGATGCTTCAGATGCTATCTTTGCCGTAAGTGCTTATGCACCAATTACCAACCTAGATCACGCTGATGCTGCTTACGAGTGGTTATTTAACGGGGTGAACAACTATAAAGCTATCAAAGTGAGTATGTTAGACTACAATGTACAACGTACTTACACTAATGGTACCTTAACCGAAGAACAACAAAAAGTTTCTGATCAGTTAAAAGCTTTATTCCCTGAGTACTTAAATAGCTTAAACTTAAAAGCAAACGGTACAAATTTAACTCTTGATAGCAACGGTAATGGTAGCTTCAAACAATATGTAGCAGACAAATTAAAAGAATCTGCACAACGTGCTTATGATGCACATCCACGTCACTTCCACGTTGCAGAGTACCCTTGGTTAACTCTCAAAGGTGGTAAAGTAACAAGTGTTGATTTAGATAAATACGCACAATGGGTTGAACGTCAAAAAACTCCTCCTGCATTTGATGGGCTAGATCTAAGCACAGGGGAAAACAACCTATTTGGTAATGCAAAAACTAACAACCAACACTTTACTAAATACGCTTACGACAACTCTAAAGTAAGCAGTAGTATGGCTGACCCTGAAGTTGTAAAAATGATGAACCCTATGTACTATATAGATTCATCTAATAAACCAGGTGTAGCAGAATACTGGCGTATTCGTCATGGTAGCTTAGATAAAGATACTTCTTTAGCTATCCCAACCATGCTAGCTCTTAAACTGGAAAACAATGGTTATGATGTGAACTTCCAATTTGCTTGGAATACACCTCACTCAGGTGATTACGATTTACCACAATTATTTGCGTGGATCGAAAATATCACTAAACCACAAGACCAATTAAAACGTCCAGAGAAACTAGAGAATCGTCCTGAACCACAAGGTCCTGAAGCAGGTGCTCCAGGTGCACCAGCTCCAGCTGGTGACCAAGGACAAGCTCCTGCACAAGCTCCAGCGACTTCTGAAGGAAACTAATTTATTCCCGAGAAAAGACTTACCAGAGATAAAAATCTGGTGAGTCTTTTTTTTTTGTGTTAAAAAGTAGGTAAAGGATTAGGGGAAATTAGAAATAGGGAATTGATAACAAGGAATGGAGAGAATTTTATTTATACGCAGATAGTACTATAGATGCTTTTTTCATAGCAATGAAGATATCTCTTTCGGTTATAATATTTACTATTGTTACATATAAAAATAAGCTCTAAAGAGCAAAGTCTCAAAAATTAAGAAAAATATCATGACAAAACAGATTATACAGGGTACTTTACCTAGTTTTACTGGGTATAGTGGACCTTGGGTAATAGAAAAGATGAAGAAATTCTTCGTAAAACCTACCCAAGGACAGGTGCTGACAGTGCCTAAAGCCAACACTATTTTAGCCCCTATATATATATATATCCGTTCCAATCATTAGAAGATATAGATAATGGGATCTCAGGATACTCTAAAGAATACTTATCTAGGAATGTTAAAGATAATACTTTATCTTTCCTTGGAAGTAAACTTTATAGTACCCATGTAAATAGTGTTCTTGGCCTTAGGAGCACGTTTGCAGATAAAGTGATAGCAGGAGATAATAGAAAGTTAGGGGTATTAAGATTAAGTATTCCAACTGATCCTGCTGAGCAAAAATAC
>NZ_NRJH01000001.1 GCF_003585925.1 Psittacicella melopsittaci | reverse complement strand
TTTACTGCACCTTGTTCTGTAATGATGTTAGAACCAATTACACTTACTGAACCGTTAGGTGATGCAACAGTTACATCGTCTTTAGCAGTAATATTAGTACCATTACCAACATAAACGCCTTTGTCACCAGTTACATTAACTGAACCATCTTTAGATGTTACATTCGTTGCATTAACAGTTGTTGTACCGTTAGTTGAACTAATGTCTACACCTTTAACACCAGAGATATTACTATTCTCGATAGTTGTATCTTCTTTAGCTGTGATATTAACTGTACCCGGTGCTGTTACATTCGAGCCAATTACGCTTACTGAACCATTCGGTGAAACTACGTTCACGTCTTCGTTCGAAGTAATGTTTGTACCATTACCAATGTAAACCGCTTTGTCACCAGTTACGTTCACTGAGCCAGCGCTTGCAGTTAAGTTAGATGCGTTAACTGTAGTTGTACCATTTGTAGAACCTAGGTTAACTCCTTTATTACCTGCAATATTACTGTTAACTACAGTAGTATCTTCTTTAGCTGTGATATTAACTGAACCTGCACTTGAGTTTACATTTGTGCCAGTAACAGTAGTGTTACCTTCAGAAGAACTGATCTCAATATCTTTCTTACCAGTGATATTACTATTTACGATAGTAGTATCTTCTTTAGCACTAATGTTAACGCCACCCTCAAAGGAAGTTACATTAGTACCAATTACACTTACTGAACCGTTAGGTGATGCAACAGTTACATCATCTTTAGCTGTAACGTTAGTACCATTACCAAGGTAAACCGCTTTGTCACCAGTTACGTTCACTGAGTCTTCGCTTGCAGTTAAGTTAGATGCATTAACCGTAGTTGTACCATTGGTAGAACCTAGGTTAACTCCTTTATTACCTGCAACATTACTGTTAACTACAGTAGTGTCTTCTTTAGCTGTGATATTAACTGAACCTGCAGTTGAGTTTACATTTGTGCCAGTAACAGTAGTGTTACCTTCAGAAGAACTGATCTCAATATCTTTCTTACCAGTGATATTACTATTCACGATAGTAGTATCTTCTTTAGCACTAATGTTAACGCCACCCTCAAAGGAAGTAACATTAGTACCAATTACACTTACTGAACCATTAGGTGATGCAACAGTTACATCGTCTTTAGCTGTAACGTTAGTACCATTACCTAAGTAAACCGCTTTGTCGCCAGTTACGTTCACTGAGCCTTCGCTTGCAGTTAAGTTAGATGCGTTAACTGTAGTTGTACCATTGGTAGAACCTAGGTTAACTCCTTTATTACCTGCAATATTACTGTTAACTACAGTAGTATCTTCTTTAGCTGTGATATTAACTGAACCCGCAGTTGAGTTTACATTTGTGCCAGTAACAGTAGTGTTACCTTCAGAAGAACGGATCTCAATATCTTTCTTACCAGTGATATTACTATTTACGATAGTAGTATCTTCTTTAGCACTAATGTTTACGCCACCCTCAAAGGAAGTAACATTAGTACCAATTACACTTACTGAACCATTAGGTGAAGCAACAGTTACATCGTCTTTAGCTGTAACGTTTGTACCATTACCTAAGTAAACCGCTTTGTCGCCAGTTACGTTCACTGAGCCTTCGCTTGCAGTTAAGTTAGATGCGTTAACTGTAGTTGTACCATTGGTAGAACCTAGGTTAACTCCTTTATTACCTGCAATATTACTGTTAACTACAGTAGTATCTTCTTTAGCTGTGATATTAACTGAACCTGCACTTGAGTTTACATTTGTGCCAGTAACAGTAGTGTTACCTTCAGAAGAACTGATCTCAATATCTTTCTTACCAGTGATATTACTATTTACGATAGTAGTGTCTTCTTTAGCACTAATGTTAACACCACCCTCAAAGGAAGTAACATTAGTACCAATAATGCTAATTGCTCCATTTGGTGAAACAATAGCTACATCATCTTTGGCAGTTACATTAGTACCATTACCAAGGTTAACTCCTTGGTTACCTGTAATGTTAACTGAACCGTTATCAGTTGTAACATTAGAAGCGTCAATAGTAGTTGTGCCGTTAGTAGCTCCTACCTCAACTCCTTCTTTACCAGCAATATTGCTGTTTACAACTCGAGTATTTTCTTGAGCAGTTAGGTTAACCGAACCTTGTGTTGAAGTTAGGTTAGAACCTGTAACCTCTACTGAACCTTTTGTTGAAGTTACAGTTAGATCATTTTTAGCTGTAAGGTTGCTATTAGTTGCAGTTACACAAGTTGTACCTTCAACAACGAGGTTGCCGTCAGTTGCACATACACTTGAGTCTTTTAAGCTTACTATTTGACCAGAGATATTAGTATCTTTAGCCTCTACAGTTGCTTTATTAATATCAACTGTACCTTCTGGTGAGTAAATTACTAGTTTTTCATTTGCTTTCACCGTTTGGTCAGTAATGCTTACTCCTTTCTTACCAACATATTCAAGTTGGTTAGTCTCAGGAGAGTCACCACCACTAATTGTTAGAGTTTCATTAGTCTCATAACGGGTACGATTTGTACCATATACCGAAGAGTTATCGGTTGAAATAGCCTTATCAGCTTTGAGAATAGCCGTATTTTCAGCTTTACCAGTAGTATCTTTGAGTTTTAACTCACCTGACTCAGCAGTAAGCTCAATATTTTTCGCTCCATCAGCAATCTTAGTATTCTCAAGAGTTAGATTGTCCCCACCTGTAATTGAGAGGTTGTTAGTTACTTCTAAACTCGAGTTAGTTACACAAGTATCCCCCGTATCTGACTTAATTGTTAAGTCACGAGCACGCGTAATATTAGTGTTATTTAAACTAATGCCTGTAGCAGCGGTTAAGCTTACGTCTTCGTTGTCATTTTTAACAGTAATATTAGTTCCTTCAGAAATAATCTTACCATTTGGAGAAACTACGTCGATATTACCGTTATCAGCAGTAATATTAGTACCATTGTTAAAGTTCACGCCTTGATCACCAGATACACGCACGTTTTCTTTAGCTTCAATCGTACCATTAGTTACAGTTAGTGCTCCTTTGGTTGCACAAACTACAGCATCACCTTCGGTTGCATTAACCGTAGAGTTGTTAATGTTAACTATAGCCCCTGTAACGTTAGTTTCTTTTGCTTTAACAGTTGAGCAAACTACATCAATAGTACCGTCTTTAGAGTAGAGATCTACTCCTTCGGTTACAGTGAGGTTCGAGCCAGTTATCGAAATACCCTTGTCAGCAGAGTACTCTAGTTTTTTGGTAGCAGGAGCGTTTTCGTTTTCCACGGTAATAGTACCACCAGTTTCATAACGCGTTCTCTCTGCACCTACCGCTGCCGAGTCTTTAGTTTGGATATCGCCTTTGGCTTTAAGAATTAAAGTATCTGTAGCTTGTGATTTAGTTTCTGTTAGAGAAATATCTCCTTCAGTTGCTTCAATAGCTACATTACTTGTTGTACTTGGGATAACTACTTTCTCAAGAGTAGTATTACGTCCTGAGATATTGAGGTTATCTTTTGCACTTAAGCTTGAGTTAGTAATCTTAGTATTACCACCTGTAGAATCAATTAATAATTCTTTCGGGTTAGTAATATTAGTGTTATTTAAGGTAATGTCTCCAGCTGCCGTTAAGTTAACGTGCGAAGTTGTTGTGCAAACTGAGATATTTGTCCCTTCTGAGGTAATAGTTCCCTCAGGAGAGTACACAGTTACATTGCCAGTTTGAGCACTAATATTAGTACCATTTTCTAATGCTACACCCTTGTTACCTGCAACAAGAACATTTTCTTGTCCAGTAACGGTAGAGTTAGTTACGGTTACTTTTTCTTTAGTTGCACAAACTACTGTACTACCAACTGTAGAGTTAACCTCTGAGTCAGTTAGAGTAACTGATGCCCCTGTTACATTCGCAGTATTACCTTTAACTGTAGAACCAGTTATAGCTACTTCACCATCTCTTGAGTAGAGGTCTACACCATCTACAACCGTGAGGTTAGAGTTAGTAATCGTAATACCTGTATTCGCAGAGTACTCAAGTTTTTTAGTTGCAGGAGCTTTTTCTACATTAGAAATGGTTAATTGAGCCCCAGTTTCATAACGAGTTCTCTCTTTACCAATTGGTGTTTCCCCTGAAACTTTAATGTCATCGGCTGCTTTAAGAATTAAAGTATTCGATGCATTTGCACTTGTATCTGTTAGGGTTAATACCCCTTCTCTCGCTTCAATTGCAACGTTACCAGCTGTATCTGGAATATCAACTTTTGTTAAAGTTGTTGTTTTACCAGAAATATTAAGATTTTCACTTGCACTTAAGCTTGAGTTAGTAATTGTTGTATTACCACCCGTTGAATCAATTAATAATTCTTTTGGATTAGTAATATTAGTGTTATTTAAGCTAATGTCTTTAGCCGCAGTTAGATTAACAACTGCATCAGGAGCATTAGAAGTAATGTTTGTACCCTCGGCAGTAATACCACCTTCTGCAGAGTAGATATCTACACGATTACCTGCAGATACATTAGTACCATTACCTAAATTTACTCCAGCTTTACCTTTTACGCTTGCATCAGTTTTTGCATTAACGCTAGCGTCATTAATAGTTACAGTACCATCAGTTGCTTCAACGGTTGCTGTTGTTGCGGTTGCATTAACTTTAGATTTACCATCTAGAGTTACGCTTGGACCAGTTACGCTTACTGAAGCCCCTTCAACAGTTGAACCTTGCGTTACTTTAGTAGTGCCTGTTTCTGAGCTTACGCTTGCTTGACCGTTTGGAGAAACTACTTTAGCTCCCTCTAGGGTCACGTCTTGCTCAGCTTTAACATTTGCACTTGTTGTTCCTGTAACATTTGCGTTGTTGAGGTTAACGTTTTTAGCTGTTACTTCAACTTCGTTAGCCGTAATGTTAGCTGCGGTTGCGGTAACTGTTTCTGGGCTAGATACTTCTACTTTGCCTGCAGCAGTGATATTAGTACCTTGACCAAGTTCTACGCTTTGAGTACCTTTAACAGTTGCATCAGTTTTAGCTTCAACGCTTGAGTCGTTAATAGTTGCTTTACCATTAGTAGCGTCTACTGTTGCTGTAGTTTCAGTAGCTTTAACGCTTGATTTGCCTTCAATAGTTACGCTTGGACCTGTTACAGATGCCGAAGCACCAGTTACGCTCGAGCCATTAGTTAGTTTAGCTAAACCATTGTCACTAGCAACACTTGCTTGTCCATTCTCTGAAACAACTTTAGTGTTATCTAGAGTTACACTGTCTGTACCTTCAACTGTAGCTCCAGTTTTACCAGAGATATTAGTATTAACAAGGCTTACTTCTTTAGCTTCTACATTTACAGAGTTACCTGTAATGTTAGTACCGTTACTGTCAATACGACCTTCTGGGCTAGATACTTCAACATGGTTACTTGCAGTTACATTAGTACCATTACCAAATACCACGCCTTTAGTACCTTTAACACTCGCATCACCTGACTCAGCAGTTACATTTGAGTTGTTAACTGTTGCCGTACCACCTTTAGCTTCAACCTCTGCATTACCTGTTTTAGCGATAATTTCCGAGTCTTTGTCTACTAAAACATCAGTACCAGTTACGCTAGCTCCTGTACCACCAACTACTTTAGAACCGTTAGTTACAGTTGTTTTACCGCTAGTTGTAGTTACATTTGCTTGTCCATTTTCTGAAACAACTTTAGCTTTATCTAGAGTTACACTGTCTGTACCTTCAACTGTAGCTCCTGCTTTACCAGAAATATTGGTATTAACAAGGCTAACTTCTTTACCTTCTACATTTACAGTGTTACCTGTGATATTAGTACCTGTACTATCAACTTTACCTGATGTACTTGAAACTTCAACATGGTTGCTCGCGGTTAGGTTAGTACCATTACCGAGAACTACACCTTTATCACTAGTTACACTTACATTGTTAGTTGCACAAACTGTAGAGTCTTTAACTGTTGCTAAACCATTAGTTGCACATACAGTTACATTACCTTCATTAGCCTTAACTACTGATTTACCTTCTACAGTTACACAAGTACCAGTTAACTCAACGTTTTTACCTTGCGTTAAGCTACCGTTAGTAAGTTTAGTTTCACCGTTTGCAGAGGTAACTTGAGTGTTACCTTCGGCTGCATTAGCTTTAGAGTTATCTAAAGTTACGCCATTAGTACCATCAAGAGTTACACCCTTAGTACCAGAGATATTAGTGTTAACAAGACTGATCTTATCAACAGCATCAAGAGATACAGTTTCACCAGTAATGTTAGTACCTACACTGTTAATACCACCAGCTGAACTTGATACATCAACGTTTTGGCTAGCAGTAATGTTAGTACCATTACCGAATGTTACGCCGTTAGAGCCTTTAACATAAGCATTGCCGTCTTTAGCACTAATGTTAGATGCGCTAACAGTTGTTGTACCTGCAGTTGCTTCTACAGTTACATCACCTTTCTTAGCTTCAACTAAAGAGTCACCTTCAACTACAACATCTACACCACTTACTGTAGTACCTGTAGCACTGCTTACTTTAGCTCCATTAGTTAAAGTTGTTGTGCCTTGGTCTGAGTTAACTTTAGTTGCACCAGATGCAGTGTTAACTTTAGAGTTATCTAAGGTTACACCATTAGTACCGTCAATAGTTGTAGACTTAGTACCAGAGATATTAGTGTTAACAAGACTGATCGTATCAGCTGCATCAAGAGATACAGTATCACCAGTAATGTTAGTACCTATACTGTCAATACCACCAGCTGAACTTGATACTTCAACGTTTTGACCAGCAGTAATGTTAGTACCATTACCTAGTTTAACTCCCTGAGTACCTTTAACAGTTGCGTCACCATTTAGAGCAGTAACATTCGAAGCTTCAACTGTTGCTGTACCTGCAGTTGCTTCTACAGTTACATCACCATCTTTAGCTTCAACGCGTGAGTCACCATTAACTACAACATTAGCACCGCTTACAGTTGCATCTGTTTTACCTGTAACTTGAGTACCTTTAGTTAAGGTCGTAGTACCAGATTCTGAGGTAACTTTAGTTGCACCATCAGCAGTGTTAACTTTAGTGTTATCTAAGGTTACGCCTGTTTTACCTTCAATGCTTGTAGACTTAGTACCAGAGATATTAGTGTTAACTAGGCTGATTTCCTCAGCAGCTTTTAGCGTTACAGTATCACCAGTAATATTAGTACCTACACTGTTAATATCACCAGCTGAACTTGATACTTCAACGTTTTTCTCAGCAGTAATGTTAGTACCATTACCTAGTTCTACTCCCTGAGTACCAGTAACAGTTGCGTTACCTTTTGGAGCAGTGATATTTGAAGCCTTAACTGTTGCTGTACCTGCAGTTGCTTCTACAGTTATATCACCTTCTTTAGCTTCAACGCGTGAGTCTTTTTCTACAAGAACATTAGCACCGCTTACAGTTGCTCCTGTTTTACCTGTAACTTGAGATTCATTAGTTAAGGTAGTAGTACCTGTTGCTGAGTTAACTTTAGTTGCACCTTCAGCAGTGTTAACTTTAGTGTTATCTAGAGTTACACCAGTTTTACCTTCGATGCTTGTAGCATTCTTGCCAGAGATATTAGTGTTAACAAGGTTAATCTCGTCAGCAGCATTTAGAGCTACGCTATTACCAGCGGTAATATTTGTGCCATTCGAACGAATATAGCCTTCGCTACTTGTTACAGTAATGTTTTGCTCAGCAGTAATGTTAGTACCATTACCTAGTTCTACTCCCTTAGTACCAGTAACAGTTGCGTTACCTTTTGGAGCAGTAATATTCGAAGCCTTAACTGTTGCTGTACCTGCAGTTGCTTCTACCGTTACATCACCTTCTTTAGCTTCAACGCGTGAGTCTTTTTCTACAACAACATTAGCACCGCTTACAGTTGCTCCTTTGTTACCTGTAACTTGAGAGCCATTAGTTAAGTTAGTAGTACCTGACGCTGAGTTAACTTTAGTGTTACCTTCAGCAGAGTTAACTTTAGTGTTATCTAAGGTTACACCAGTTGTACCTTCAATTGTTGTCGCCTTAGAGCCAGAGATATTAGTGTTAACAAGACTAATTTCTTCAGCAGCATTTAGAGCTACGCTATTACCTGCGGTAATATTAGTGCCATTCGAACGAATATAGCCTTCGCTACTTGTTACACTAATGTTATTGCTTGCTGTAACATTTGTACCATTACCAAATACTACGCCTTTAGCACCTGAAACAGTTGCGTTACCTTCAAGAGCAGTAATATTCGAAGCCTCAACAGTTGCTGTACCTGTAGTAGCTTCTACAGTTACATCACCTTTTTTCGCTTCAACGCGTGAGTCACCATTAACTACAACATTAGCACCACTTACAGTTGCTCCTGTTGCCCCAGTAACTTGAGTTCCATCAGTTAGGGTTGTAGTACCTGCTGCTGAGTTAACTTTAGTAGTTGCGGTGTCTGAGCTAACTTTAGTATCCGTAAGAGTTACATCATTAGTACCGTCGATACTAACTTCTTGGTTCGCAGAAACATTAGTTTTACTTAGGCTAACTTCGTTTGCTTTAACCGCAACCGTTTTACCACTAATGTTAGCTTCTGTAGCGCTTACTTTACCAGCTGCACTGCCAAGGTTAACTTGCTCTTTAGCGGTTACATTAGTTCCGCTACCTAGTAGTACTTCTTTACCTGCAGTAACGTTTACTGAACCTTGTTCTGAAGTAACATTTGAAGCCTTAACGGTAGTTACACCTGTAGTTGCAGTTAGGTTAACCCCTTTATTACCCGTGATATTACTATTAATAATAGTAGTATTTTCATGGGCAGTAATGTTTACTTCTCCAGCATGAGTTGTAACATTTGAGCCCGTAATGTTAACTGAGCCATTTGCCGAAGCAATAGTTACATCATCTTGTGCTGTTACATTAGTACCATTACCAAGGTTAGCCCCTTGTTTACCTGTAATAGATACAGCACCTTCTTCTGCAGTTACATTAGTTGCATCAAGATTAGCCGAACTATTAGTTGAGTCTACTTTAATGCCTTTAGGACCTGCAAGGTTACTGTTAGTTACAGTTACGTTTTCTTTGGCAGTTAGGTTAAGAGTACCTTGCGCTGAACTTACATTCGAGCCAGTTACTTCTACCGTGCCATTTTCTGAAGTTACAGTTACATTTTCAGTTGCTTTAATTTGTGAAGCATTATCAACTTTAACCCCTTCTTTACCAGTTACAGTAGCGTTTTTACTTGCTGAAACGGTAGTGTTATCTAGAGAGGTTTTACCTGCAGTTGTGGTAACTGTCGCATTGCCACCATCAGCTTTAATTACTGAGTTAGTAGCAGTAACACTTGTTTTACCTTCAACTACAGCATCACCAGCAGTTGCACTTACTGTTGCATCTTTTAAGTTTACTACTGAACCTGAGATATTAGTGTCTTTAGCTTCTACTTTAGCTTTACTAATATCTACATTACCTTCTGAAGAGTAAACTACTAGTTTTTCTTTTGCGGTTACACTTTGATCACTAATTGAAACACCTTGTTTACCCACATACTCAAGTTGTTGGGTTTCTGGTACGCTACCGCCACCAGAAATAGTTAGAGTTGCATTAGTTTCATAACGTGTACGTTCTTTACCTATAACTGGAGATTTAGCAGTAGAGATAGATTGATCTGCTTTTAGCACTGCTGCTTTTTCTGCTGTTGCAGTAGTGTCAGTTAGTTTTAACTCACCTTGGGAAGCAGTTAACTCTATGTTTTGTACACCTTCAGAGATATTAACGTTATTTAGAACTAAGTCTTCGCCACCTGTAATTGCTAGGTTATTGCTTACACTTAGGTTAGAGTTAGTAATTTGTGTATCACCTGCATCTGATTTAATGCTTAAATCATGAGCACGGGTAATATTAGTATTATTTAAGCTAATTCCTGTAGCTGCCGTGAGGCTTACATTTGCTTTTTCGCCACTTACGGTAATATTTGTTCCTTCAGATTCAATTTTGCCTTGAGATGAAGAAATCGCAACATTACCTTGTTCAGCGCTGATATTAGTGCCATTGGTGAATTCTACGCCATTAGCTCCAGCAACTTGAACATTTTGTTTAGCAGCTATAGTACCGTTAGTTACGGTTAACTTACCTTCGGTCGCACAAACTACTGCATTACCTTCGGTTGCATTAACTTTAGAGTTATTTAAGTTAACTGTAGCCCCAGTTACATTTGTATTTTTACCTTTAACGGTTGAGCTAGTAACATCAACATTACCGTCTTTAGAGTAAAGCTCAACACCATCTCTTACAGTAAGGTCTGAGTTAGTTACGGTAATACCAGCATTTGCAGAGTACTCAAGTTTATTGGTTGCTAAGTTTTTAGCTCCGTCAACCGTGATAGTAGAACCTGTTTCATAACGTGTTCTCTCTGCACCCACTGCACTTGAGTTAACCACGTTAATTTTACCGCCAGCTTTTAAGATTAAGGTATCTGTAGCTTCAGAGTTAGCATTATCTAAAGATAACTGACCTTTAGTTGCCTCTACGGTTACGTTTTTAGTGGTATTAGGAATTTTAACGTTAGTTAAGCTTGTATCGTTATCACCTTTAACAACAAGTTGTTCTTTTGCTGATAAAGACGAACCAGTAATCTTAGTATCACCTTCAGTTGAACTAATTAAGAGTTCTTTTGGATTGGTGATATTAGTGTTATTTAAAGTAACGTCTTGAGCTGCGGTTAAGTTAATTACCGACGAGTCACCAAAGGCAGAGATATTAGTACCTTCGGCAGTGATTGCTCCATCTGAAGAGTAAAGAGTAATATTACCTGCCGTAGTATTAATCTTAGTGCCGTTAGTTAACTCAATACCCTGAGCACTAGTTACAGTTACATTCGCTGTAGCTTCAATAGTAGAGTTGTTAACTGTTAGTTTCTCTTTAGTTGAAGAAACTACCGCATCCCCAGCTGTTGCATTTACTGTTGCGTCAGTTAAAGTAACAGTTCCACCTGTAACATTAGTATTCTTAGCTTTAACCGAACCACTGTTGATATCTACTTTACCGTCTTCAGAGTAAATAACAAGGTTTTCTTGTGCGGTTACTTCTTGACCTGAAACAGTTACGCCTTTTTTACCTACGTACTCTAATTGATTTGTATCTATAGGTTTACCACCACCTGTAATAGATAAGGTTTCATTGGTTTCATAACGCGTACGTTCTTTACCTGAAAGGCTAGTGCCAGAAGTAGAAATTGATTGATCTGCTTTTAAGATCGCAGTATCAGCTGCTGTACCTGAAGTATTAGTTAAGGTTAAAGTACCTGTAGTAGCAGTAAAGCTAATATTTTGTACGTTACCTGAAATACTTGTATTGTCTACAGCAACTGTGCCACCTGCAACAGTGAGATTGTTATCTAATTTAACAGTTAGATTACCTAATTTAGTATCACCATTGCTTGAGCTTAGAGTTACATCTCTAGCGTGGCTAATATTTGAGTTATTTGCTGTTAAGCCTGTGGCTGCGGTAATAGATACATTGTGGTCTTTAGTAACGGTAATGTTCGTACCTTGAACATTTACAGCTCCTGCTTGTGAGCTAACTTCAACATCACCAGCAGATGAAGAGATATTTGTACCGTTAGTTAAAGTAACCCCTGTTTTACCTGCAACTTTAACGCCAGCTGCCCCGTCAATTCTTGACTTAGTAACTGTTAAAGCGTTTTCAGTTGCTTCTACTACAGCTTGCCCTGAGGTTGCGTTAACTACAGATTCATTTAAGTTAACTGTTGCCCCAGTAATGTTAGCAGTATCACCTTTAACGGTTGAGTTAGTTACATCAACTGCACCTTTTCTTGAGTAGAGTTCTACCCCATTTTCTACCGTTAAGTTAGCGTTAGTAATGGTAATACCTGTATTTGCAGAGTACTCAAGTTTTTTGGTTGCTGGTGCTTTTTCGATATTTTCAATTGATAGTTTAGCCCCAGTTTCATAACGGGTTCTTTCTTTACCAATTGGAGCACCACCTGTAACCTCAATGTTATCTGATGCTTTAAGAATTAAAGTATTAGATGCATTTGCAGTTGTGTTTCTTAAGGTTAATAAACCGTCTTTCGCTTCAATAGCAACGTTACCTGCCGTTTCTGGAATATTAACTTTTTCTAAAGTAGTTGCTTTACCAGAAATATTGAGGTTTCCACTTGCACTTAAGTTTGAGTTAGTAATCTTAGTATCACCATCTGTTGAACTAATTAAGAGTTCTTTTGGATTAGTGATATTAGTGTTATTTAAAGTAACGTTTTTAGATGCAGTTAAGTTAACTGTTGAAGAATCACCAAAGGCAGAAATATTAGTACCTTCAGCTTTGATCTCACCCTCAGAAGAGTAAAGAGTTACATTACCTGCGGTAGCATTGATCTTAGTACCGTTATTTAACTCAATACCCTTAGCACTAGTTACAGTTACATTTGCTGTAGCTGCAATAGTAGAGTTGTTAACCGTTAGTTTCTCATTAGTTGAAGAAACTACCGCATTACCTGCTGTTGCTTCCACTGTAGAGTCAGTTAAAGTAACAGTTCCACCAGTAACATTAGTGTTCTTAGCTTTAACCGAACCATTGTTAAGGTTAACTGTACCTTCAGCAGAGTAGATTACAAGGCTATCACGAGCAGTCACTGCTTGACTATCTACCGATACCCCTTCTTTACCTACATACTCTAACTGTTTAGTATCTATAGCATCACCACCAGCTCCAACTGTTAGGGTAGCATTAGTTTCATAACGCGTACGCTCTGCCCCTGATAAAGTTGAACCTGAAGTAGAAATAGATTTTTCTGCTTTTAAGATTGCGGTATTAGTTGCTTTACCAGAAGTGCTTTCTAGCGTTAAAGTACCAGTTTTAGCGGTAATTGTAACATTAGCAACTTCCTCTGAAATCTGTGTTTTAGTCAGAGAAACATTGTTACCGTCTACAGTGATGTTACCTTTAGAGCCAAGTTTAGTGTTGCTTACACTTGTATTACCACCAATTGAACTAATTACTAATTCTTTTGGATTGGTGATATTAGTGTTGTTAATTGTTACATCTTTAGATGCCGTGAGGTTAACGCCTGTATTACTACCAAAGGCAGAGATATTAGTACCTTGAGCGTTAATTGCTCCTGCTGATGAGTAAATTGTTACATTACCCGCAGTAGTATTGATCTTAGTACCGTTATTTAAGTCAATACCAGCCGAACCTAAAACAGTTACGTTTTGGTTAGCAGCAATAGTTGAGTTATTAACTGTTAGTTTATTTTTAGTTGAAGAAACTACCGCATCACCTACAGTTGCTTCTACTGCAGAGTTAGTTAAAGTAACTGTTCCACCTGTAACATTAGTGTTCTTAGCTTTAATCGAACCACTGGTGATATCTACTTGACCATTTTCAGAGTAAATAACAAGGTTTTCTTTAGCAGTAACAGTTTGACAAGATACAGAAACACCCTCTTTACCTACATACTCTAATTGGTTGGTATCTAGGTCTTCACCACCTTTACCTATAGTTAAAGTAGCGTTGGTTTCATAACGGGTACGATCTTTACCGTATAAAGTTGAGTTTTCTGTAGAGATAGACTCATTTGCTTTTAAGAAAGCATTTTTCTCTGCTGTACCTGTAGTATTAGTTAAGGTTAAAGTACCTTCTGAAGCGGTAAGGCTAATATTTTGCACTCCACCAGCAACTTTAGTTCTATCTAAAGAAACAGTAGTACCTTCAACGCTGAGGTTATTGCTTACCTCAATACTTGTATTACCAAGTTTAGTTACTCCACCTGTAGATTTAATAGTTACATCTTTTGGATTACTAATATTGGTGTTGTTTACAGTAATGTCTGAAGTTGCGGTAATGCTTACATTAGCTGCATCCTTATCTACAGTAATGTTAGTACCTTCGGCTTTAACTGAGCCAGATTTAGCGGTTATTTCTACATCGCCTGTTTTAGCTGAAATGTTAGTACCGTTATTTAGTTCAACATCTGTTGTAGCACTGATATTAACCCCGTCATTACCTGAAAGAGTAGAGTTATTTGACGCTACTTTACCTGCAGTTGAAGTTACGTTTAATGCACCTGTAGTTGCAGCTACATTAGCGTTATTTAATGTAATATCGTTTTTACCGCTAATATCAGCAGTTGCTCCAGATAGACAAGTAGAAGTTAAAGTAACTGCACCTTCTTCTGCTTTAACGCTTAAGTCACCCGTTGCTGTTGCTTGGTGATTAGTTAAGGTTACGCCTGTTTTACCAGAGTAATCAACTTTACCAGTGCTAATTGCATCACCACCAGTAATAGTTAAGGTTTTTTCTGCATTAACTTTAGTTTCAGTAGCACCTGAGAAGCAAGAGTTAGTTACACTCGCATCACCAGTAGCTGTTGCATCAAGTTTTTTGCTAGCTTTAACGTCTGAGTTAGTAACAGTAAGAGCACCATTATCTGCAGTTAAAGTAGCATTTTGTGCTCCTTCAACTTTAGCATCTTTAAGGGTTACAGAGTCCCCTGCAAGAGTGAAGTCATTGGTTACCTTAACTGTTGAGTTATCTAATTTAGCTTCACCAGCAGCTGTAGTTAAACTTACGTTTTTAGCGTGACTAATATTAGAGTTAGTTGCACTTACTCCTGTAGCTGCTGTTACAGTTACATTTGCTTGTTGGCTAACAGTAATATTTGTACCTTTGGCAGTAACTGCACCTGTTTTAGCAGTTATTGCTACATTGCCAGCTTGAGCTGAGATGTTAGTGCCATTATCTAGTTCAACATTAGTATGAGCACTAATATTAACCCCGTTATGACCAGCAAGACTAGAGTTAATTGACTCTACTTTACCTGCAGTTGAAGTTACATTTAATGCACCTGTAGTTGCAGTTACATTAGCGTTAGTTAAAGTAACTGCGTCTTGAGCTAAAACTGTAGTTGTAGTACCTGAAACACATGCGTTATCTAAAGTAACTGCACCTTGTTCTGCTTTTACGGTAGCTTCACCTTTAGAAGCTACTTGGTGATTAGTTAAGGTTACGCCTGTTTTACCTGCGTAATCTACTTTATTTGAGTTAACCGTACCACCAGAAATAGTTAATTCTTTTTCTGCATTAACTTTTGTTTCTGCAGCACCTGAGAAGCAAGAGTCAGTTACACTTGCACTACCTTTTGAGGTTGCATTTAGAGTTTTGCTAACTTGGATATCGGCATTAGTTACAGTTAGAGAACCTGTAGCATCAGTTGCTGTTAAGGTTGCGTTTTGTGCACCTTCAACTTTTGCGTTGTTAGAAACAGTTACAGAACCCCCAACTAATGTAAAGTCATTAGTTGCTTTAACCGTTGAGTTATCTAATTTAGCTTCACCTGAAGTCGTAGTTAAACTTACGTTTTTAGCGTGACTAATATTAGAGTTATTTGCACTTACTCCTGTAGCTGCCGTTACAGTTACATTTGCTTGTGGGCTAACGGTAATATTTGTACCTTGTGCTTCTACTTTACCTGCTTCAGAAGTAATTCCTACATTGCCAGTTGTAGCAGCAACATTAGTACCATTACCTAGAACTACGTCTTGTTTTGCGGTAACTGCAACTTTACCTTGCGCTGAAATGTTAGATTGAGCAAGACTAACTTTATTTTCAGTTGCGGTAATTTCTAAATCACCTGTAGTTGAATTTACATTAGATTTAGTAATGCTTACGCCTTGACCTGCAACTTTAGTTTGCGTACTTACAAGAGTTGCATTTTCAACTTTAACTTCACCTTGAGCTGCAGTAACAGAGGTTTTACCTTTAGCAGTTAAGTTAGTGTCTGATACATTTGCATCACCTGCAGTTGCGGTAATTTGTGCGTTCTCTAACTCACCTTGTACTTTATTTTTCGCAAAAGTAACACTGCCGCCCGTTACCGAGAGGTTATTGCTTGCACTTAGACTTGAGTTAGTTACTTTAACTTCGTTAGCTTCCGATTTAATCTCAAGATTTTTCGGATTAGTAATATTAGTGTTATTTAGGTTAATGCCTGTAGCTACCGTAACACTTACATTAGCATCTTTATTTTTAACGGTAAGGTTAGCACCATCAGAAGTAATAGAGCCTGCATCTGATTTAACCGTTAAATTACCAGTGTTAGCTGTAACATTAGTACCATTACCTAAATTAACGCCACCTTTACCAGAAACTAGAGCTGAGTCTTGACCATAAATAGTTGCATTATTAGCCACAACAGTCCCTGTAGTAGCGTTAACTACCACACCGCTTGCTGTTGCATTAACTTCACTATTAGTTAGTTGAACATTTGCTCCTGTAATATTGGTTGTTTGCCCTTTAGCTGTAGAGCAAGTTAAAGCTACAGTACCACATTCAGAGTAGATTTCTACTCCATTTTTTACCGTTAGGTTCGCATTAGTAACCGTAACCCCTTTCTTACCTACATATTCTAATTTGTCTGTTGCAGGAGCATCTTTGATATTAGAAACTGTTAAGGTTTCACCAGTTTGGTAACGCGTACGGTTAGTACCAATTGCTGATGAGCATTCTACGGTTAAAGCACCAGCTGCATTAAGAATTAACGTGTCAGTTGCATTAGCTGATACATTACTTAAAGTTAAAGTACCTGTTTTAGCTGTTGCTGTTACGTTTTTAATGTTTTTAGTTACAGAAACATTATCTAAACTTAACTGACCACCCGTAATATTTAGGGTGTTAGTTGCATTAAGTACTGTTTTTGTGATTGCAACTGGACCAGTTTCAGAGTTAATCTCTAAAGTTTTTGGATTGGTGATATTAGTGTTATCAATAGTAATACCTGTTGAAGCACTAATATTTACTACTGCATCTTCGGTATAAGTAGTAATGTTACTACCTTTAATTGAAGCTGACCCCGCTGTAGAAACTAGAGTTACATTACCCCCCACAGCAGTTAGATTAGTTCCATTTGTAACTAAAATATCTTGTACTGCTTTAAGGTTAATTTCTGTAGTTGCATTAAGAGTAGAGTTGTTTACAGTTACACCATTCGTAGTTGCAGTTAAGTTAACTGCCCCAACAGTTGAGCAAACTGTAGAATTACCTACTACTACCCCTGCCCCTGTAAGATTTACTTCAGTGGCATTTACGGTTGCATTTTCTAGATTTACATCTCCACCTACAGCATAAGCTTTAACGTCTTTGCTAGTATTAACATTAGTATTTTTAATGTTTGCACTACCAGCGGTAGAGTTTAAGGTTAGAGATTGGATGTTGTCAGCTAATTTAACATTATCAAGAGTAGTTGAAGTACCTTGTAATTTAATATCTGCAGTATCAGATTTAGTTCCGATAGTAGTATTAGTAAAACTTACTGCACCACCAGTTGAGGTCGCATTGAAACCTTTAGCTGTTGTAATATTCGAGCCAGTGAAAGTGATTTCTTTAGAAGCAGTAAGAGTGATTTCTGAATTATCACTAGCAGCAATGTTCGCGTTAGAACCCTTAATAAAACCTTTGGAATTAATTAAAGTTTCACTAGTTGAGTTAACATTTGAATCATTGATGGTTACATCACTACCACTTAGCGTAGTGTTGTTTCCAGCAGTCGTAGTAGTATTATCAATAGATAAAGTACTAGTTGAGGTACCTATAGCAACGTTATTAGAAGCTTTAACATTAGATTTACTTACGGTTGTTGCAGCTCCAGTTGCACCCCAAGCAATATCTTTTGCTGTTGTTGCTGTTACATTTGTAATAGATACAGCAGTACCTGAACCCCCGCTAATCGAAGAGGTTTCTGGAGTGTTAATCGTTACATCATCAAGTTCAACTTTAGATCCACGAGTAGAGTTGATCGTAACATTACCTACTTTTGAGGTAAAGTTAGAAGAGCCATTTATTACTAACGCTCCAGTCTGAGCAACATTAACACTAACATTACCTGTTTCTGCAGATACATTAGTGTTTTCAATAACTAAATTGCCCGATCTTACTCCACTTCTTATACTAGTATTTGTATCTGTAGTGAAGTTAACACCTGTTTGGCCAGTAATGTTAATACCTGAAATATTTGTTTGAGAGTTAGCTACTAAATTAACAGAACCTTGAGTAGAAACAAAAGTAGAGTTAGAAATTTTATTTCCTGAACCACTCACATTAATAGGAGTATCAACTTTTATATTTCCTGCAGTATTAACACTTGAATTTAAAAATTCTACTCTAGCGTAACCAGATCCTCCCTCTTTAGCTACAATTGTGATATCAGTAGCCTTAGAGCTATTAGTGTAATTAAACGTTGTATTGTCAAAAACGTAAAAATATTTGGTACCGTATTGACTTTCAGAACCTATCCAAACTCTAGTTGATTCCCCCCAGTAATCAATGAATTTCATGTTCTTGAAGTAGTATCTAATCCCACCTTGACTAGCGAAAGGCGTGGTCGTAAGACCTGTATCAACTCCCGAACCAGGACCAGTAATACTCGTAATACAGGCAGAAATTGTGGAATCGGTGAAATTTGAGTCATAGTTAGTAAACAGCTGTACTACTACACCAGAAAGATAACTACCATTAGCCACATTTAACTTATAAAACCCCTCGGTTCTATAATCATACATACCAGAACCAAGACTTATATTGCCATTCTGCTCATATATAGGTAGAGCTCCATACGTTAACCAACGTGTAGCTTGAAGTGTAGAGTTATCAATTGTCGTATTAAGTGAATTATTTCTGAAGATCCTATAGTTTGTAGAGTAATTTGCAGTTCGATTTGCCCAGTAAACCCCACTACTTATTAGGATATCACCATTATAATTTCTCCAAGTATTTATTGATGAGTCTTTTATAGTAGTGTTACTTAACGCAGCAGATCTAAAGTCTGATACATTAAGAGTAGAGTTCTGAATTAGAATATTATTACCTATTAACTGCAGTGAATGACTTCCACTAGCAGCTTCAATAGTTATATTATCAACGGTAATATTCCCACCACTAGTTGTATTAGGGTCTATTGTCTGACCTGCTTTAATTGTACTAACTACTACACGTTGATTTCTTAACGAGTTATTTATCGTACTACTACGAATTGTAGCTTTATCACTTTGTGTATGAGACGCCCAAGAATATTCATGTGAGGTACAGGTTATAATTGAACCATATTGACCTTGATCAACAATATAAACATCTACAGGGTCAATTAACCATTGCCCAGCTTTATTTACATCTAAAGAACTAGCATTAACCATGATATTCTCAGAAACATCGATAATATCACCTGATGTCTCAACAAAACCACCATTTCCTTGCTCAGCAGTTGCTAAGAATGTACCTGAGGTATAAGCTCTATTACCCCATACGTACACTTTACCAGCATCACCTACACCAGTTCCTGATACATTTACAACCGAACCATCACCTACATAAGTAGCATTGGAAAGCTTAATCTCACCAGTTCCTTGGAGGTCACCACCAATGTAAACTGTACCACCAGTTTGACCTGAAGCATTAATGTGAGAGCTATTTACTAAATAAATATTGTCACCAAGAACCTTAACATCCCCAGCTTTACCTGTAGCATTTGAAGTATTAATAGTTCCGTTACTCACCACAAAACTATTAAGCGTGTGGTTACCAGATGTTAATTGGCTATTATTTTCAGCGGTAGTATGAATGCTATCAGCTTCTGAAGCACCATAAAGCACCACTTCACCAGAAGCGGTAATTGTTGCTTTACGAGCTGAATCTTGACTTGAAATTACATCCGCAAATTGTTCAGCTGTTGAATAACCGTGAGATACTTTGTTTGCTAATAAGTACGCACGTTTAGAAACAATTTCCCCAAGGTTAACTGCTTTGTTGTCGGCAGTAACTTTGTAAGAAATTAATGGATTATCTAAATCTTGAATGGTAATAGACTGACCAGCCAGTAAGTAAACTGTACCGTTTTTAGCTTCAAGTACGCCTGTGTTTACTACTTTACCACCCACTAAAGCTATAGTACCGTCATCGTTTACCTTAATTAAACCTTGGCTAAGTACATTAGCAATAGCTTTATCTTTATCTTGATTAAATACGTAGTTGCCGTTAAGGAAATCTTCGTTGCTAATATCTAAAGTCGAAGCAACTAAAGATTGTACGTTTACAACTGAGTTTGTCCCAAACACGATACCTGCAGGGTTAACGATAAATACTTTACCGTTAGACTCTAAAGTACCAAGAATTTGGGACACGCTTCCGCCCAGCACTCTGTTAAGTACTGCGGAGTTGGTTGATTCTTGAATGAATTTAACTAATTCATTCGTACCTATATTAAATTTTTCCCACTCAATAATAGCCCCATTACTGTTGGTAATGGTGGTTACTAAGCCATTAGTAACTATATCAACTTTACCGTTGATTACATTTGGGTTTGAGAGGGAGTCAGCGTAAGCTGTTCCTGCAACAGTTACTGGAATAAGTAAGCTTCCAAGAACTCTACTTACTTTGTTAAAGCCAAATCGAATACTTTCGTTTGCTTGTACGCTGTTATCGCTTACAGTTCCTGTAACACAGTTATTTGCAATTTCGGATACAGCATCAAGAGAAAGAGTATTACGATTAAATTTCAATTTGTAGATTTTATTCATAATCTGTTGAATGCTAAATAATAAGGTAACGTAGCCAACAGGTTGATAAAACCATTTTTAATCTAAAATAGCAAGAGAAGGGGAATGTCAAAATAAGGAATGAAGGTAGATTTGTACGCGACAAAATAAAAATAGTAGAAGTGATTTAAGAAATGTTTCTTTCTGCCAAGAAAGATTTCAAACGAAAAGATTTAAAAATCTAACCTAAATACATGTTAGGCAATATTCTAAAAAAAATAAAAAATATAGCCCGCCTCACATTGTTTGCCCTAGCTGCCAAAAAACCTAGTAATGCATTTGCCAAAACGCTTGCAGGTTCTACTAAGATCCAGATTAAAAAAAGTATTAGTCAACCATGGATTTTGACTACTAAATTTAATCTTAAGTGAATAAAAATAAAATAATATATACACTTTTTTCCAACAGTTATTATAACATTTTTTTTAGTAAAAATCATGCTCATATTAAGAAAAAAATTTATAAAAATTAAAGATATAGCACTCGCTATATCTATACTTAAATTTTTTCCTGAGTATAACTGGGGAAATATCTTTAAACTAGGAAAGTACTAGGCTAAAAAAGATTTTTAGAGAGGGGTTTTACAATGTTTTTTTAAGATCATTTTAAGATCATCTTGAGTATTTTTTTAAGATCATTTCATAATTTTTTTTAAGATCATTTGCAAAGAAAAATTTAAGATCATTTCATAATTTCTTCATGCTCATTTGCAAAAAATTTTTTAAGCTCAATTACAAAGAAAACTTTTAAGTTCATTTCATAATTTTGTTAAGTTCAATTGCAAAGACAAATATAAGATAATTTCATAATTTTACTCTTCTTTTTTTAAGTCCTCTTTACCTGTAAAGTAAAATTCTCCCCGATTTGAGAATTAGCTCTCCCCTAAAAGTATATTTTGTTATCCCTAAAAAGAGTTGCTCGCCAAAAAATTTATCGCAAAAATGATTTAAGTGTACCTAAAAAATCAAAATAACCTTATAATTAGTAAGGGTTAAATAATTCTCAAGAAAATCTCCTTTTTTTCTTGCCAGAGTAAAGCTCAGCTTGGGATTATTTTTCAATCTTAAATCAAGTTTCAAAGCCAAAGACGTAAATTATTAAACTTTTATCTGTATTTACATTTTTTATGATAAAGTTTTATAAATTTTTTCCATTAAAAAAATCTCGCTCGTAATTTTACTGCTAAGATAAAAAACTCATTTATTTAGATTAAGAAAAGCAAAAATTTCTCTCCTCACTAAAAGAGAAAAATTTTTTTCCGCTCCCCTTGTCTTTACGCTAATAATTTAATATATAATTATGCATAAAGCAAAAGCACAACTGATTCAAACTGAAAAGTAAGAATATTTATAATGTTACTTTTCTTAATTGTTAATTTTTTGTAAAAAAAGAGATTTTAAGTGCACCTATTGATTTAGAGTTGCCAAATTTTTTACAACTTAAAAAAATTAACAATTCTTTTCCGTCTCTAAATAAATTAAGAGTTTGGTTTTTTCCTACGGCTTTGAGTAGATTCTCGCTGGATAATTCTTAATTGACTTTAGATATTATAGAAAGATAACCGAGGTTTGTTTTTCTATTTTTTCCACAACTATTTGTTTTTAGTTCTTTTTGGTAAAAATGTTAATTTTTAGAAAATGGATTAAATGCACAAATAGCTTTTAGATTGAATAAAGACACTTATATCCCATTTTAAGTATAAATTCAGATACTTTCCTACAAAATAATAATTATATAGTTTTTTGGTTTTTTTATTTTAACTGTGAGGTTTAGCCCAGCTAAACTCTACAAAATAATAATTTATATAGTTTTTTGGCTTTTTATTTTAACTATTAAGTTTAGCCCAGCTAAACTCAACAAAAATGTTTATTTAGGAAAAAGCAAGCTAAGTTCAACGCTCGCTTTTACTTAATAAAACGATTAAGGCAAGAGTAAACATTTGCCTCACTTATTTTAAATGAGCTTGGTAATTTCTCTGGTTCTTAATCTTGTTCAAGAACTTTGAGCATGACCCTGGTAGTCTTTCAGCAAGTTGGCTTAAGTAAAACTTCAATTTCTCGTGAAGTTGACAGATGTTCTCCCCGTGCAAAGTTTGGGAGAGTTTGAAGTATTATGTTTAGTTTTACTTGAGGTTTTTTGTTGAACTCAAAGCAGGCTTTGCTTGCTAGAATTAGCGTGAGCTAGCTCGCCCCAAGCAATGACTATTTTCTTGAACCCTTGGGGATATAACAAGCCTTGTTATATCTTTGTATGTTGTTAATCTTTTTAGGGTTGGAAAAGCATATTTATGACCGCTAAGACAAAAACCGCACCAATTATGGTGCAAGAAGTTAATTCAGATGATTTAACTAGTGTTAGAAATTATAATCGTAGACCTAAGTTAATGCACAAACGCATTAAAGAGCGTGAACGTATGATTAGAAAACATAATCAATCTATTGACCGTACACACTTTCCTGCGGTTGAAATTGACTTAGATAGCGACAACTTCTATAAACAATATGGCGATCTTTTTGTATCAGCCAAGCACGGTTCTCAGCTGGTAATTAACTTTACTGCACACATTCCTGATAAAAATGGCATTATTAATACTCGCCAATTAAAATATCAACTTGGCACGCCAATGGTTGTTAGAGAAGGAGGTCACTTACGTTACCGCTGTTTAGTAACCGAACACTACTCGCTATTATCACGTCGTGCTAAAACTCAATATTCAGGTTATACTCTAGAAGAATCACGTCAAGTAATTGATTCTAACTCGGTATACCCTTACTTAAGTGCTGACCGTCGTGAACTAATCGATGAACTAGAAAGACGTAAGTTCTACGCTCGTTGTCGTTACCTTGTTGAATGTGCCAAAATCGATTTAAAAGATCGCGGAATTTCCTCTGGGGAAATTCAACGTATAGTTAAAGCATTAAAAGAAGGCTATGCTTTTGCTTACGAAGATTTAAACCCAGAAAACTTTCGCTAAAACATAACTCTGAGCTAGGGCTCAGAGTATATTTTTGTCCTAATAACCACATAGAAAATGTGCCTTAAGGTAAAGTTAGTGCCTAAAATTATCGACAAACAGGTCTTTAACAAAAATCAATAAATAAAATTTTACATTTCTTTACTAAAAGAACTAGAATTTTACATTTTTTGTGCTAATATATAGAGTATAGAAAATGATACCTTGAGAATCGCCTCAAGGCTATATCAAATATATATCTTATTAGTATATTATTTTATTCTTAGAAGTTTAGCAGTGTGTAGTTTAGCCAAAACTACACACTTTTTTAATGTGTGGTAATTTTTTTGTTTGTGGGTAAAGATTTTGTAATTTGCAGAAAGTAAGCTTGCAGTTTACAGGCAAGGATTTTTACAGTTTACATACAAAAAATTCACATTTTGCAGGCAGAATTTTGCAATTTACAGGAAGTAATTTTATAATTTGCAGGAAATTTTTTACATTTTGTAGATAAAACTTTTTAACATTTTGTATTTTGCCAATTGTTTTTGCATTTTGCCAATTGTTTTTGCATTTTGCCAATTGTTTTTGTATTTTCTTGCAAATTACTACAGGATATTGCTCTTTAGCTTTTTTATATTTTCTTTCTCTTTTTTAAAGCTCTGGCTCTTGATCCTTTCAAGATCTAGTGCTTTTAATTTTTGCTCTACTTAGCAAGGTCTGCCTCCAAAGTAACAGAAAAATTAAGCTTTACTTTTTAGTATTTCCCATAGTTAAGCTTCACTTTTTTAGAGCTTTTCTCTTTTAGAGAATATTATCTTTTAGAGCTTTTTCTTTTTTAGAGCATTACATTTGATTAGCTACACTTTTTTAGAAAACTACTAATGGATATTACAAATTAAAAAAACCAATAATCCATTTATCGGCATTCGATAATACACTTATTGGCATAGATAATGCATTTGTCAGCACTTGCTAATGCAATTATTGGCATTCGTTATTTAATTTACTAACATTCGATAATTCATTTATTTTTTTGCATAACTTACATAAGGGAGAATTACCAAGATGGTCGCTTGGCTCTTTTTAATCGCGGCAGGAATCTGTGAAATTGGCTGGCCAGTTGGCTTTAAACTTGCTCAGGCTGCCGAACATCGCTTACTTGGCATTTTAATGGCAACAATTTGTATTGGTCTCAGTGGTTTTTGTTTATTCATGGCACAAAAATCTATTCCTATGGGAACAGCCTATGCTGTATGGACAGGTATAGGGGCTGCAGGTACTTTTGTTTTAGGAGTTATAGCTTTTAGAGAACCTAGTACATTTTTAAGTTGGCTAGGAGTAGCTATGATTATTGGTGGAGTTATTGTTCTTAAAATTGCCAATAAATAAGAAATAGAAGGTAAAAGGCTAAGCTAGGAGGCAACCCAAGCTCCAACGCAAAACTAGCAAGCCAAACTCTAGATCCAACGCAAAACTAACCAAAAAAACTCTAGCTCCAAGACAAAACCAACAATCCAATCTCTAGCTCAAAGACAAAGCTAGCAAACCAACAAAAAAAATCAACACTAAACTTAGAGGCAAACACCAGCCATAAGTTAAAGATAACCAAAAAACTCTTCGTTTACAAAAAAACCTCTAGACAGTCTCTAGAGGTTTTGATTTATTGCTTAAACTACTAAGAATTAATTTTTTAGGCTGTGCCTAAAATAGGCTCACTAAGTTAGTGAGCCTAACAAACAGATAAAATATCTATGCTAAGGTTATAGATATCCTTGTCTTCTGATAAAACGAGCCTTAAATTTTTTACCAGAAGACTGTACCTATATATTACTAACTTTACAAATTATTTGCAAAAAATTGTCTTTGTTTTTGTACTAAAACTCAATAAGATATCTTATTAAAGCGGACAAAACCATGATAAATAAACAGATATAACTTTGAAATCTGTAAAAGATTCACCTACAATTTTTAGGTATTACCCCGATTTTTTGTAAAAAGTAAAATAGTGATTTTACTTTTTAAAATAGATTAGAGATTGTTAATTAGCAATATTTTTAAACCAAACAAACCCAAATAAGCTTATCCCTAAATTTTAGCTCCACAAGTTACTCTCTAACAGTTTTTACCTCGGCAAAAAGCAATTTTTGCCGAGGTAAATAGTGGTTAATTATTTGCCTTACACCCCTCAAGTAAATTTACTCTCTAACTTACTCTCAGGTAGTGAAGCCAAAACTAACTTTTCTTTTCTAAGATCTCTAGATTTGTTTGGCAATAGCATTAATTACTGGTACTGATACCGAATTACCAAACTGCTTGTAACTTTGCATATCGCTTACAGGAATAATAAACTCTTCTGGAAAACCTTGCAGTCTTGCTGCTTCACGAGGAGTTAACTTACGTGGATTAGCCTTGTCTTGAGCAATAAGAATTTCACTACCGTCTTTATAATACCTTGCAGAAATAGTATTAGTATAAGGACTCTCATGATCAAATAAACTATAACCAAAACCATTACCTTTTTCTTGGTGTTCGGCTTTACGACGTTGATGCCCTTGCCAAAGCTTATCGGAAATAGTGTACTTGCTATCAACCTGAGTTTCGAGAATATCCCCTACTCGTGTTACTTTTCCTGTTGCTTGCGGAAAAGTAAAATCACGACAAGCCTTTACTTGTTGCTTATCAAAGCCAACAATGTAAATTCTTTCGCGGTTTTGTGGTACGCCAAAATCTCGAGCTTTAAGTACTTGATAATAAACTTGATAGTCTAATTCTTCGAGTACTCTAATAATAGTTTTAAAAGTATTACCTCGATCATGGGAAACGAGATTTTTTACATTCTCAAGTAAAAAAGCACGTGGACGTTTAGCTTCTAAAATTCTTGCTACCTCAAAAAACAAGGTACCTCTAGTATCAGCAAAACCTAATTTTTTCCCAGCTTGAGAAAAAGCTTGGCAAGGAAAACCAGCTAGTAAAATATCATGCTCAGGAATTTGCTCATTACTGATTTGGGTTATATCTCGACAAGGTTCTTCCCCATAGTTGAGGCGATAGGTCTTAGCTGCAAATTTATCTATTTCACTACTAAAGACTACATGGGTTTTACCTGTTTGCTGAAAACCTAATCTAATCCCGCCAATACCTGCAAAAAGATCTATTACTTTAAAAGGTGCCTCGGCACGAGAAACAAAAGGTGCCTTTTGGGCAAAGTCTAATATCCTTTGTAACTGCAAAGGAGAGGGTGTAGACTCCCCAGCTTCCCAACTTCTTAAAGTTCGCTCTCCAGACTTTCCCATTCCAAGAGCATCAGCAAATTCTTTGGCAGTTAAATGCAAGTTACTGCGCTTTTGTTTAATTAAAGCACTAGCATCTCTTAATTCAATTTTGTCATTCATATATATTAGTTCCACACTTTAGCTAAGGTAACTCACTCCATTAAATTTTGTTAAAGTCCTTATTAGTTTAATTTAACAATAAGGACTTTATTATGGCACAAAAGCTCAACAAAACCGAGTTAATAGCAAGTTTAATCAAGATACAAAAAAAAAGCAAGAAATAATGTGGAGCAAATGAATGTTTTAAACAAGGAAGTAGATACTTTACTTTCTTATTTCATCCCTAATGATAACGACAAAACAGCTAAAACCTCTCGCCTGATTACTTCAAGACTAATAGCACAAGTTTTACGACAACATGAACATTGGATGATGTGTGAAGAAATCGCGAAAAAGGTGCTTAATTCGCAAGGACTGTCTATCTTTGTAGATGTGGGAGATAAGCACTATCAAGCAACAAAACGAATTTTATATAGGATTAAAAAACAAGGGGAGTTCAGAATTGCGGTAGGGCTTTTGGGCGATTAAATAAACTTTACACTTAGTTTTTCCACTGCCAATATACAGTCTTAAAATCTATTTGAATGCGAGTAATAATTCCATCTTTATGGAATTTATTAAGTTGTTTACGAATAGAATCAAAGTTCTTTTGCGAGGGAGTATATTCATTATTCTCTATGGAGAAAATGCAATATTTTTCTTTGTGAATTACGGTGCAAAGTTTATTAAATGGCATTAAAACTTCATAAGCACAATTTTCATCCGTATTAATTTTAGTTTGTTCTTGAATAAACTTTTTCACAACGTTAGCTGTTTCAGCGTAAGTCATTAATACTTGTGTATGTTTTGCCCCTTTCTTATGTACTGATTTTTCTACTGGTGTATAATGTTCACAAGCAACAATAACACAACGCTTGTGATGATTTTGATTTTCTTTCAAGCGATAGTCAATGCGGTCAGATTTTTTATTAGTTTTACGTGGAGCTGTGTGGACGTAAGTACCGTCTATCCCCACTTCACCTTGTAATACTCTTAATTCTCGTTATTCTAGTAAGACTTTGCGTAATTTATTGGCAAGTACATAAGCGACTTTATATTGCACACATAAATCAAGTGATAGATGTAAAGCAGATATACCTTTAACCGCATTAAAAAATAACACTATTGCTAATAAATAGATTTGTATAGATAATTTGTGATGAGCAAAAATAGTTCCTGATGTAAGACTAAAGGTATGGCGACAATGTTTACAACGAAATTGCTTACGAGTAGCAATAAAATAGGCTTGATGAACACAACCGCATTGAGGACAAGTGACGATAGTATGACTTCCCCATCTTATTTCACAAAGCAAATTAAATGCTTGTTCATCCGTCAAGCTCACTACTTGACGAATAGAAAGAGTTTTTGTTTTGGATGAAAGTAAAAATTGTTGAGCCATAATTGCAGTTTTACCCTAACCAAATTAAAATATGAATAAACTTTTATATGCTATATGAATATGAAATAATGTGCATATGTGATCGTTTAAAACAGGTGTTAGAAGTTAAGAATATGGCTGTTACTGAATTTTCTAACGTGACTGGAATTTCTTATCGTTCAGCAATGAATTACTTAAAAGAAGGAAGAGATCCAAACGAGGAGGCTTTAATAAAAATTCATAAAGGACTTTCTGTAAATGTAACTTGGTTGCTCTCTAGAAATGGATTGATGTTTCAGACAGCAATGCTAGAAAGTTCGATTACAGGGCAAGAAAAAAATTGATTACAGACTATCGTTTGATGCCTAAAAAATTAAAAGATGCTTTTTCAATTTCTTTTAAAGAAATTTCAGAAAAACAATAAATATTATTTTATATTTAATCAAAAAGGATAAAAATGAGCCAACAATCTATATCTTCTGAAATAGTAGAATCAAGAGAAGGTTATATTTTAGATTATATTTCTAACATCTATATTAAAAGCACACCTGAAGAAATTCAGGCTACCCAACCATTTTCTCAAATTCTAGTAAATGATTATAATTATGAGAAATCTCAAATTATTACCAGACCTCAATTTTTTGTAAAAAAATCCCCATCAGATACTAGTGGTAGCTTCCCCATTGATATTGCAGTCTTTAAAACATCAGAAAAAAAAGAGAATGAGCTTTATATTATAGTTGAATGTAAACAATCTATGATAAAGGAAGGGATATCCCAGCTAAAAGACTATTTGACTCTGTCATCTGCTGAATTAGGTGTTTGGTATAATGGAAAAGATACCCCCGTTTATTTGCAAAAAATAATAACTGAAAATGGATTAGTATTTAAACAGATTCCTAATATACCTAAAAGAGGAGAAAGATTAGAAGATATTGGGTTATATAAAAGAAAAGATTTAATTGTTCCGCATAATTTAAAAGCTATTTTTAATTCATTACGTAATCATTTAGCTGGTAATGCTATTGGAACAACTAGAGATGAAGAATTAGCAAAACAATTAATTAATATTATATTTACAAAAATTTATGATGAAAAATTTACTCCTCCCAATGAAGTTGTTAAATTTAGAGCGGGGGTAAATGAATCAGAAAAAGATGTTGCCTATAGAATTAATGAATTATTTCAATCAGTAAAATCAAAATATAAAGAAGTTTTTGATACGAATGATAAAATAACTTTAGATGATCATTCTTTATATTATGTTGTTGGGCAATTACAAAACTATTGTTTAATTGATGCTGAAAGAGATGTTGTTGCTGATGCTTTTGAAACCTTTATTGGTTATGCTTTAAAAGGTCCTCAGGGACAATTCTTTACTCCTCGAAATGTGATTAAATTGATGGTTAATATTTTGAATCAAGGTATTGATGAAAAAGTCATTGATCCAGCTTGTGGTTCAGGTGGGTTTCTTGTTGAATCACTACGTTATTTATGGAATCTATTAGAGGAAGATGCAAAATATTTAGGATGGAATAACTTAGCTCTTAATGAAGAAAAACAAAAAACAGCAATGACATTAGTTCATGGAATAGAAAAAGATTCATTATTAGCTAAAGTTTCTAAAGCATATATGGCAATATTAGGAGATGGAAAAGGAGGTATTTTTTGTGAAGATAGTCTTGAATTACCGTCTCATTGGTGTATAAAAACTCAACAAAGTATACATTTAAATTCTTTTGACTGTTTACTCGCTAATCCGCCGTTTGGAAAAGATATAAAAATTAAAGGAAGAGAAAAACTAGAACAATATAAGCTAGCTAAAAAGTGGAAAAAGAATGGTAATTATTATATTGAAACAAATAAATTAAATACAGAGATGCCTCCGCAAATTCTCTTTATTGAAAGATGTTTGGATTTGCTTATTGATGGGGGAAGAATGGGGCTGATTATTCCTGAAACCTACTTTCATGCTCCAAGAGCTCAATATGTAATGGAGTTTCTGGCAAAACATAATATATTTTGCTTAATTGATTTACCTCATAATACATTTAGACCTCATAATAATGCTAAATGTATTGCTGTATTTCTTGAAAAAAACACAAAACAGCAAGATAAAATATTAATGTGTGTAGCTGAAGAAATGGGGCATGATCATCAAGGTAAAGAGATTTTTAGATGGGATTATACCAATCATAAGTCTACAAATGAACTTTGGGATGATATAAAGATCATAAACAGTGAAATTAATGAACTGAAAGAATTAAAAGGTAAAGGGGGTAATTGGACTACCTTTGTCAATAATGAAGAATTTAGTGATAATATTAGATATTCTTTTTTAGTAGATTCTAGTATTGTAAAAAAAACAAAAGTATATGTACCTCGATATTACTGGAAAGAAAAAACAAAAGAATTAGAAACTTATGCTGATAAAAAAGGAATATCTTTAATTTCTATTCAAGAATTAATTTCATCAAAAGTTATAAAACATTTTGATGGACATGGTTCACCTGAATCTGAAAATAAAGGAAAAGGAGATATTCCATATATTCGTGTAAAAGATATAGTGAATTGGGAAGTTTATAAAGACCCAACATCAAAAATTCCATATAACACATATAAAGAAATTTTTAGTGAGCAAAAAACATTACATGAATGCGATATATTATATGTGAGGAGAGGTAGCTATAGGATTGGAAGTGTTGCAATGATATCTCCTTTTGATACAGAAGTTTTATTAACTCGTGAAATTTTAGTTTTAAGAGTTCTACCTAATAATAAATATGGAATAACACCTTATTATTTATTATATTTATTAAGTCATTGGATCACACAAGAACAAGCTAAAAATAAAATATTAATAGAAACTACTTTACCTAATATAGCTGATCGTTGGAAAGAATTAAAATTGCCTATACATAATGATAGGAATAAAATTTTAGAGATCTCAAATAAAATTAAAAATGCAATGGATAGCAAATGGCAAGCTGTTAGTCAAATTCAAGAAGTTGTGAAAGAGTTAGGTGATTTAACAACTTAATAAATTATAATTATTATATCAATTAGTTTTTATTAGTTGTATATTTTGATGAGATAAGTCCTATAAAAATAAATCAAATAAACCTATATTACCACCACAAAAATCAAGGAATTAATACCTAAACAAATTTTTGTAAATTTGCTTGACAAACAAAAATAATTTGACATTACTTCAGTATTAAATTAAAACTTAAGCCATAAAAATTTTGAAGTCCCTTTATTGAATTTTTGCTTTAAGCCTTAAAAGGCTAAACAGAATTTCAATAAAGGGATTTCTTTTTATGGCACAGCATTTTCTTTTATCAGCAAACGCTCGCCACTTGTCTATTGCACAAGTGAGTGAGATGTCTGATATTGATATTTTGAAAATGCTAATCAAAGAACGTTCGCAACAAAGTGATAATCTTCATCATGTTATTTGTACTCGTTGTCAAAAATGTCATAATGATTATTTTAACGCTAGTCGTCATCAATGGCGATGCAAATATTGCCATTACTGCTTTTCCATTACCACTGACATTTTTTTCATAGCTCAAAATTATGGGGAATTATTTAAGGTTAATTATTTAAATTAGTAATCAACTAAAATCCAGATATATTAAAAACCTAAATCATCAAAGCATGAATAATTAACTAAAACAGAGTTATTATAAACATAGTGCATAGAATCTTACGAGAACTTATCTTGCATAGCTAAATCTTGTATCGAAGGATATTTCAAAGTTCAATCTTGTATAGAAGAATATTTCAAAGTTCAATCTTGTATAGAAGAATATTTCAAAGTTCAATCTCTTCAGTTTAACTATTCAATCTCAACTAATTTGTCATATAAAGGAAGAGGAAGACAAAATCTCCCTCTTAAAATAAAAACCTTCTAAAAACCTTCTAAAAACCTTCTAAAAACCTTCTAAAAACCTTCTAAGTTCATTTTATCTCAGAATTTTTCACTTTTTCTTTTCTTAACCTGCCTTTTTTGTTTTTGTTTTTTACTTTACTGAACCTACTATTTTTTCAGTTTGGTTTCAGCTTTGCTTAACTTACCATTTTGCAGTTGTGCTTTAGCTTTGCTTAACCTACCTTTTTTTTCAGTTTTGCTTTTGTTTTTGCTTTTACTTTTGTTTCTTCTTAATTAACCGTTAAAGCATTTTGCCGTACCGACACCTGAACAATTTGTCTTACCTTGTAAGTTAAAACCACTACCAGTAAATAACTTCCCCCTATATAAGTAAGACTAAGCGGATAAGGCAAAGCAAAAAGAAACATCCACAACCAACTACTAGCTCCCAGAGCATAAACATATATCCCTTTTTGCAATGGCGAAGTGTAAACTAAATAGTCTTGTTGAATTAAACGTTTAATGCGTAAGCAGTAAAAGAGCAAGCCAATTAGCGGTAAACTTAAAAGCAATATAGGTAAAAAACTCCAAGCTCTCTGTTTTAAGAGAATCAAGTATAAATCTAAAGTTAGCATAAACTCGTGAATGCGATTTTCTTGCCAACGCCCTTCTTGCAATCTTTGTGACCAAGGACGCGGATCAGCTTCTACTCCCCAAAGTTGCCAATTAGGCAAGGGTTCTATATCTCCTTGGGCAACTAAATTAGCAAACTCTTGTAGTGCAGGTCCGTGCCTAGCAAAGGCTAGAACTATTGCCTCAATTAGATGCTGACGATTGAGTGCTAAAAAACCATAAACAAACAAGCCCAACATACTACTCAAAAATAAAACTAAGAGAAAACGATAAAAATATCTCATACTCACTCCTCGGTTACTATAGGTAAACGCCCTTTAATAACCTGTCCCCCCGCTACTCGAGCTATGTACTCAAAATTTGGTAACTCAGCAAGAATATCTGGCGTCACTAAAAGGGTACTTTCATGGTTGAGAGCATCACTATAAGAGTTATTAGTAAAGGCATCATGCTGCATATAGTTACTTTGTTTTACGGTTACGCGCGTTTGACGTAAAGATTGAGCAAGGTATTTTTGTGTCTCAAAATCGGTAGTCCGCAAAGCCAACCAGTTATTAAAGTTTCCTAGCATTTGTCGGGTTTTTTCTTTATCTCCGATCCGCACATTAAAATCAGCTATAGTTTGGGTGGCAGTAAAACAGCGCAAGCCTGCTCCCCTACCTTTATTGAGAATTTGAATAAAGGCGTCATTTACTACCTCACCTGCCTCATCAATAAAAATGTTAATCGGCTTTTTAATATCCTTGTAGTTGTATATTGAACCTGCTAAAGCGGCTAAATCCGAAAGAAGTAAACTACCAATATTGCCCGATAAAGTGGCATCTGACAAACTGTCGAGGCCAATATAGAGAATATAGTTAGTACTGGTTAAACTCTGGAGATTAAACACCATTCTTTGCCCACTTACTTCAAGTTCGGGGGTAATTAACTCATTCATGGGTGGAGTAGCTAGAACTTGTAACCCAGGCAGTAAAGTGGCAAGCATTTTCCCAAGATGAGTAGAGTCATGATTATATAACTCAATTAAATTCAAAATCGCTTCTTGCTTAACTAAAGGATGATAGTTTTTTATGTAGGCACGCAGGACATTTTTTAAGGCACGAGTATCAAGGTTTTCTTGGGCAAGAATTTCAAGATACTGCGGAATGTCATAGGTTTTACAGGCATAAAGCATTACTTGAATAACTAGATCTTTTAAGCCCACGGTTAGACTCAGATAAATTTTAGCAAGGGTTATCTTGTGATTGAGTAGGGTTAAGGCATCAATTACTGTTAGCACTGTCTGATAAGAAACAGCCTTAAACGGAGCAGCATGAGCCGAGTTGGGCATTAAAGAAATTATGCGTTGGGCAAGATCCGAAGTTTTAGCATAGTTACTCAATAAATCCAGAGCAATACTTTGTTGGGCAAAAGCAGGACTAAAAGCTAAAAAACGCGTAGCCAAGTTCATGCGATAGGATGTATGCAAAGCCTTTTGGCGTAAATCGTGATCTCCTTTAGGATCGATAATTATTACACTTTCTTGACGCATAATCGCTTGCTGAATCAACAAATCAAATGCCCGAGTTTTGCCCGAACCTGTGGTTCCAACTATGAGCATATGACCATTCGTATGCTCACAATCGAGATAGAGGTTGTGTTCTTGATGCTCTAGAGCATGTAACCAAGATGACCCCATGCGCGAACTTGAAATATAACTTTGGTGTTGGGAAAGCTTGTACTTTTGTTGAATAGCTTGCTGTTTAAAACTATGCCGTGCATCCCAGTAAAAGCCCTTGCCCAACCACCATTTTTGCGGATCTAACTCTTGCTGTAAAGCAAGAGAGTTAGTTAGTAACAGAGGACGCGTGTATCTTTGTTCGAGCCATTGCCGATTAAATAAGGCTTGGGGATAAAGACTTAAACTCAAACAAAAACAAGCCAACGCAAAAAACAAACTTACCCAACTGCCTGGCAAGTAGTTAAACAAAGCCAAAATACACCCCAAGCCCCAATAACCTACACCTAGTCCCAAGGCAAGGTTAACTAATAACTGCTCATAGTTTTCGCGCCAATGAATAGACACATCTTCTTTGGCGTACCTTGCCAACAAATACTTTTGCCAAGTTTGCGGAAAAAAGTAATCTAGTCCACACTGACAATATAAATATTTTTTCATAAATGTTCCTCGCGTTGACCATAGATTTCCACGAGCAGATGCAAAATGGGCAAATCTAAAAAATAGCTATAGTTTATTTGCTGAGCTTGGGCATCATATTGCAAACTATGTTGGGGTTGATAAAGCAATTGCACTAAATAGCGTTCAACTTGACTAAGTTGCAAATACGCCCAAGTATCGGGATGTAAGTGCTCGGCTAAATAATCAAGCAAAGCTTGATAATCAAGGCTCGCTCGGGCTTTAGTTTCAGATTTAACAGCCCCAGTATAGCCACTTGCTCGTAAAGGAACAAAAGCCCCTTGCCCTAAAAAAACACTGGTGTTTTGTTCGCCATGCACTAAACCATACTGCTGTAAATAACTTTCGAGCTTGGTGGGAGAAAAATCCTGTTCGAGCTGTTTTACACTAAAGTCATATAACACCGACATTATCTCGAGCAGTAAAAAGTCCTGACTCTTTAAATGCAATTGTTGCTCTACCAAGTTTTGTTGTACAGCTCGTCCTTCAGGACTATGACACAATTCTTGCCCTAAGCGAGCAAAATCATAACGAGCGAGGTTTTTTACTGCTGGTTCTTGTGCGGGTGGGGTCATATTGTCACTAACCTTTTTACGCAAGTTATTGATGCGGCGACAACTGCTGTCTTGGTTTATTCCCTTTACCATACTTGACTCAGGCATTTGCTCAAAACTATAAAAAAGTTCATCGAGTCTTACTTGCGAAAGCTCTTGATAAGCTTTAACTGGTTGCCCCTTTTTACTAGCTTTTTTTACTGGAGGAGATTTAGTTGGCGGTTCTGGAGTTTGCCAAGTAATAGTTTCCCCACGATTCATTTTTTCCACAAACTCTTGGCGTGTGGGAATATGCACACCAGGGTTTTCTTTTTGCCACCTTACCCGCATTACATCATACAAATCCAATAAAGATTTGAGGGCATTAGGTTGGTCTAGATCTTCATCATCGTCATACATAACTAACTCTCCTGAGCTTTATTTTTTGCTAGAGCAGCAAACTTTTCAAAAAGTTGCCATTGCAACACCAAACGGGCTGCTTGCTCTTGCCAAAGATTAGAGTTTTTCTTTTGGTATAGAGAAGCGATTAAATCTAAATCTACTTCAGTAAAATCACAGTCAACAAAATCCACTTGTTGTGCCTGAGCAAATAATTGCCAAGCAGGATCCTCTTGTCCTTGCCAATGCGGGGCTACTTGCTGCCAAGTTGCCAGTTGCTTGACCATATTTGCCAAAAACAAAGATTTGTTTTGTGCCATAAACTTAGCAGGAGCAAAAGAGCCTTGCTGTACCAGATGTAAAAGATACTTACTGCGTAATTTAAAGTTGTGACTTAAAATAGCAGGATCACCGCACATATGCATTAACTCGCTGAGGTTAGATAAAGCATGAATGCGATTTAGCAAAGGACGACGTTGCAATCTTTTACTAGTTTCAAGTTGGTGTTGATAGAGCTGGTCTTTCTTTTGTCGCCAAGCTAAAATATTTCGTTCTTTGGGACTCAGAGGAACATTTGTTTGATAAGAGGTCTGACTGGCAGGAGGTGGTTTGCTCGGTTGTTGTGCTAAATAAGCAATTAGATCACTGACCTGCTCATCTTGATAGCGTTGTGCCATGCTTTCAATGTTTTGCTCTAAATCCTCAAACCACTCTTTTTCTTTATCAGCTTCGGGTAGGTTCTCTAAACTTGTCAGAGCAACTTGATTATTGGCTTGAATACGAGCTTGAATATGTTCCCGAGCCTGCTCTTTATCTATTTGTTCGTGCACTAAAGCTTGAGCTTTTTTCCAAATGGGAGTGGTGCTTTTTGTTTTAAGTTGAGCTTGCTCGTCTAGTGGACTAGCAACTGGTCTAACTCCAGAATCAGCACCAAGATCATGCCTAGACTCTACGCAATCTTCTCTAAGAGCAGATCCTGAGGCTAAATCAGAATCTCCCTTAAAAGCAGATACAGACTCCAACTCCGAACCTTGTCCAGACTCTAACTCCGAACCTCGTCCAGCCCCTAACTCCGAACCTCGTCCAGACTCTAACTCAGGCTCGCACCCAAACTCTAACTCAGGCTCTCTCCCAAACTCTAATTCAGCTTCACTCCCTGCCTCTAACTCGGCTACAAAATAAGACGATCCTACTTCTTGCCCTTGCCAATAGGCTTCGAGTTCCTCTTGAGCAAAATTAACACTTTGACAATAGTTTTCGTAATAGGCAATATCTTCAGGAGTTACAGCAAGTTCTTGCTCTACCCACTCAGGTGGCGGTTCTAGCTCTCCATACTCAGGAATCATTTCTCCCTCATAGCCTTGGTAATAAGCAAACATCTCTTCTAGCTGTTGGCTGGTATACTGCGGTATATCAGTGAGCATTTCTTGCCAGAACTCATTTGCCTCTTCAGCTTGAGCTTCGACAATCTCTTGCTTAGCAAGGGTTTGTTCTTCTAAGTTCTTAGCAGAGTTTAAGCTCGCACTTGAGCAAGCTTTTTCTTGCTCTTGAGCACTCTGGCTAGAGTTTGAGCTTGCATTGGAGCAAGACTTTTCTTGCTCTTGAGAACCTCCTTGAGCTTGACTCTGGCTAGAGTTTACCTCTGCTTGTCTCGCCCTTGTCTCTTTTTCTGTGTCTTGTCCTCTTTGCTCTAACTCTGCCTTCCCTTCCCCTTCTAGCACTTCATCATATAAAAGCTCTAGCCCTATTGGGGTATAAGAGTACTTCTCTTTTTTCTTTGCCATCTCTAGGTCTCCTCATCTTAATCATCGATACAAGAGTAAGAGGCATGGGTACCAGCTTTACTCATATACTGCTTTTTCGCTTGACTTTTAGTGGCATCCATTTGCTTATACTCTTGGCACAGTTTTTGGAGCATTTGTTTGAGAGCCAAACCACTGAGCTCTTGCCAATGCAAATCTAAATAGTCAGCTACCCAGCCCCAACGCAAGAGGTCTATGACCTCTTGATGCTTGAGGTTACGTGAAGCTAAATGCAATTGCCAAAAAGCCACTTTTTGTTGTAAATAGCAGGCAAGGTGTTGATTGCCATGCAACTGACTAGCTTGTCTTACTATTTCTTGTCCTAGAGCGTAAGAGTTAGCTGCAAATAATTGCTGACTTTCTTTAAAGATTTTTCTTAACTCTTGCGGACGCAATTGCGTTTGACAAATTTGCATAGCAGCCTTGCGTCCATACTCTAAACTTGTTTGCAACAAGTCAGTTCCTTGCTGGGAGCATATCGCAAACAAGGCTTTTTCCCAATTTGGGTAGATGCAAGTTAAATAACTTTGTAAGCCAGGAGGAAATAAAGCGTCTTTAAATACTTTGAATTTTTGGGTTAGTTCTCCCTTGCTTAAATCATTAGGCTGATGCCAGCTTAGAGGAATATAAGAGGTTAACTTGCTTTGTAAGTTAAAGTCCTCAACCCAAGTTTGTAAATCCACACCAAACTCGCTATAGCTTTTTTGGTTATAACTCAAACTAACCTTGCGACTCATTTCTAAGGCCAGAGTAATTAAATTAGCAGCTACAAAAAGAATGCCATTAGCAAAGCGTTCAATTACCGTACGAGCTTGAGTTACTTTAGGGGCATTAGCAAGATAATGCCCAAATCCTTTTTCACTAGAATAGAGAAAAAATTGATATGCCCCTAAAGTATGAGCAAACTCTCCTTTTTCCGCATAAGGTAAAGTATAGAAAAACCTTTGTGCTCGTAAGAGCATCGAATCTAGCAAGCTTACTTCGATCACCGCTTCTAGAGCCATGGTGCGACGTAAAGCTTCAAGAGGTTTGGCAACTACCTTTTGCAAATGTAAGGCAGATACGGCATATAACCTTTTACTGTCCAGATAATCAGGATTGTGTAAGGCTAAATTATCTAAAGCAAAGAAATCGAGATAAATATTTTTCTCACTCAAGGAAACCTCCTTATTCGCGTTGTACTAATACTTGACTTAAGCGCCAGTGGTAATAGTACTGAGCATAAGCTTGACTAGTTTGACTTAACTGCTGGGCAAGCTCTGCTTGCTCAGCACTGAGATGATACACACTGTAGGTGGACATATAGAGCTGGGAAAGTTGTTGTGCCGAACTTGGAGCAAAAAACTGCCAGTCCATATTTCCCACCAAACAAGCATGATAGTTTTTTAAGCGAGGGAGCAAATCAGTCCAAAAGAGATAATAGAACCTTGCTCTACTCATGAGCTGATTAACTTCGAGCTCAGGTTTTTGTTTGGCAAGATGCAAATCTAAATGGCTGACGCGATAGCGAGCAAAGTGCATGTCTACACTCAAAGGCAGTTCGCTTTTTAAGGGGACTTTAACTTCAGAAGTTAATGCCTGAGCCTGCACTTGATACATGGCTCGCGTTTGACTTGCTCTTTGGGGATAAAAAGCAAAACTCTCTTGCGGATCTTTTTCTGGCGTAAGCACTTGCAAGTACTCTTGTTGCTCTTTTCCCCAAAAATTTGTTTGCACCAGCTGAGGATCTATATAAGCATCTGCCAAAGCTTGCATAAAATGCTTATTCTCATAACCAAACTGCATAGAGTAACAAGCTTGACCAAACAAATAGCTGTAAGCTATTTGTTTCCCCTCAAAAGCATTGAGGTAAATACCAGGGGGACAATTAGTTGCATGCTCTGGCAAAGCACTTCCCATTTGCGTAAAAAACCAATCTGGTGCTAATACTTCTTGCTCTTGCTCTAAATAAGTATTAGCCAGAGACAAGTTCTCAGGCTCGAGAGTTTGTACTTGTTCGAGATAAACTCCTGAGGCTAAGAGATCTTGGCTAATTAAGCTGACAGGGGTGCGAGCTGGAACCTGCTCTTGGCTAATACCTTGGCTTGCAAGAATCTGAGCTGGACTATAAATATGAGCAAAGGCTTGAGCTATGGCTTGCTCTTCGGTAAGATCTTCTTTTACTTGCAAGCAAGCTAAACTGGTAACTAAGCCTTGTGAGTTTTGTAATTGCCAAGGGGAAGTGTCATTAGTTAAATCCAACTCTAGCTTTATTTGTTTGACTGGCGTTAGTTCTTGTAAACGTAAATAAGTAAGATAAGTATCTTCACGCAAGTCATACCAATAATGAGCTAGAGCTCTGGGCTCTATTGGCGTAGAAGTAGGATAGCTAGCTTTTACTTTTTGGGGGAAGAGGCTTTTTGCTTTGAGGAGAACTCTTTGCCAAAAGCCTTGCCGAGGTTCTGCTAGCTTGGTTGTTTTATGAGATTGAGAAGAAAGAGGTAAATTTGTTGAGGCTGAGGTTTTGTCAGGCTCGAAATTAGCTTGGGCTGTGGTTTTAGCTTGCTCTAAATCTGCTTCTGCTGGAGTTTTGCTACGCACTGAATCAGCTTCGGCTG
Source organism: Psittacicella melopsittaci (assembly GCF_003585925.1). GTDB lineage: Bacteria > Pseudomonadota > Gammaproteobacteria > Enterobacterales > Psittacicellaceae > Psittacicella > Psittacicella melopsittaci. The sequence goes on along the minus strand of NZ_NRJH01000001.1, from coordinate 15,405 downwards.
GAGTTTGAGCACGCACTGAATCAACCTCTACTGTGGTTTTGCTACGCTCTAAATCAGCTTCGGCTGTGGTTTGAGCACGCACTGAATCAGTCTCGGCTGTGGTTTTGCTACGCATTAAATTAGCTTCGGCTGGGGTTCTGCTACGCTCTAAATTATCTTCGGCTGGGGTTTTGCTTTGCTCCAAATAAACTTCGGCTGTGGTTTGAGCACGCATTAAATTAGCTTCGGCTGAGTTTTTGTCTTGCTCCAAATTAGCTTCGGCTGGGGTTAGAGCTTGCACTAAATCAGCTTCGGCTGGGGTTTTGCTACGCTCCAAATTAACCTCGGCTGGAGTTTTAGCTTGCACTAAACCAACTTCGGCTGGAGTTTTGCTACGCTCTAAATCACCTTCGGCTGTGGTTTTGACTTGCTCTAAATTAACTTCGGCTGGAGTTTTGCTTTGCTCTAAATCAGATTCAGCTGGAGTTTGAGCTTGCATTAAATCTGCTTCGGCTGTGGTTTGAGCACGCACTGAATCAGTTTCGGCTGTGGTTTTGCTACGCATTAAATCAACTTCGGCTGTGGTTTGAACACGCTCCAAATTATCTTCAGCTGTGGTTTTGCCTTGCTCCAAATCAACTTCGGCTGGAGTTTGTGCTTGCATTAAACCAGTCTCGGCTAGAGTTTTGCTACGCTCCAAATCAGCTTCGGCTGAGGTTTTGCTACGCATTAAATCAACCTCGGCTGTGGTTTTACTACGCACTAAATCAACCTCGGCTAGAGTTTGAGCACGCATTAAATCAGTCTCGGCTAGAGTTTTGCTACGCTCCAAATCAGCTTCGGCTGTGGTTTTGCTACGCTCCAAATCAGCTTCGGCTGGAGTTTTACCTTGCTCCAAATCAACCTCGGCTGTGGTTTTGCTACGCACTAAATCAACTTCGGCTGTGGTTTTGCTACGCACTAAATCAACTTCGGCTGGGGTTTTGCTACGCACTAAATCAACCTCGGCTGTGGTTTTGCTACGCACTAAATCAACTTCGGCTGGGGTTTTGCTACGCACTAAATCAGCTTCGGCTGGAGTTTGAGCTTGCATTAAATCAGCTTCGGCTGTGGTTTGAGCACGCATAAAATCAGTCTCGGCTGGAGTTTTGCTTCGCTCTAAATCAGCTTCGGCTAGAGTTTGCTCTTGCTTATACCAACGTAACCCTTCCCGACTTAAGCCCGTACGAATTTGTGCAATCAAGCTAGGTTCTGAACCCAAGCCATAGTTTGCAACTAAACGGTCATAGTGAGGTTGTAAAACCTCAAGAGGAAGTAAATTACGCTCGTGATGAATTTTTAATAATGCGTATTTATACTGCCATTGAATGGCTGTAAAACTGAGAAGACGAGGTAAAGCTTGTGGAGTAAGGAACTGAGCTTCTAGCTCTTGCCTTAGCAAAGGTTCTTGTTTTAGTTGCTCGGCTTGGACTTTAACTAAGCAACTCACAAAGTTGGTGCGAAGCTTTTGTGGGTTAAGCCAAGCTAGCTTAGCGTAATTACGTTCTTGCCAAGCCCACCAGAGAAAGTTGTCCTTTATCCCTGCTACTTGGTGTTGAACTTGAGGAGCTTGAGCAAGGTGTTCGGCAATTCCTGCATACCTTTGCCAAAGTGAACCTTGTTCAGGTTCCTTAGTAAAGTACTTACTAACTTGAGCAAAGTCATGTTCAGGATAGAGTTGACTTACAGGCAAGCTAGCTAAATTATTTTGTTGGTACAGATAATCCACCCAGTTTTTACTAGTAAAAAAACTTCGAGCTAGACTTTTACTGCGGTGATGTACCCGGCGATAATAGCTTTGGGTTAGCTGAGCATGAATCTGAGAAAGAGAGTAGATGCCTAACTCTTGTTGCACAAAAGCACGAGGAGCTTGCTCTCTTAAACTCCAATCTTGCTCTAACTTAGCTCGCTTTCTTTGCCACCAAAGAAAGTATGCCCAAATTTGCTGGGGGCAAAGTTGTTGCTCGGCACAATAAGCAAAGGGTTCGAGTTTTTGCGGATCGTAGACGAGCCATTGACAAGGTAAAGAAAGTAGTTGGCTGTGGCTATCTTGCCAACTTAAACAAGCTAGATGCTCTCCCCGAGCTAAGCTAATTTGCTTGGCTTTAAGAAAACGCAGTAAAAGCTTGCGATAGAGAAAAAAGTCTTGATAAAGTTGTTGCCAAGCTAACAGATCTATGTTCAAGGGAGCAAGCTGAGCATATAACTGCGTACCTTGCCATGCTTGCCAAGCCTTGAGGTCTATATCTTGCCTTACTTGTTCTTTTTGCCAAGCTTGGCAAAGTTGAGCACTATTAAAGACCTTATCCCAATCAAGTAACTGGCGTAAAACTTGTTGGCTTTGCTCACGTGCCCAAGCTTTGCGTTGCTCTTGCCAAGTATGCCGTTGCGTAAAGGGCATAGTGTTTTGGTTAGGCTCGGGCAAGCTTGGGCTCGTAAAGGTCAAGGTTATATCTTGCTTTTGCCAAGCAATTGTCAGTTCATTACAGTAGTTTTCCAACCAACTTGTAAAGTTACTGGGAAAAATAGCCTCAAGATATTGCATTAAATAAAACAACAACTTTTGTTCTAAACTTTCAGTCTCTGGTTTGGCAAAGAACTTTTGTCCCCATGCCGACCAAGAACAAACTCTTTTCTCTTGCTCTAAAGCACTTAGTAAAAGTTGAGCTTGCCAAGGATCGCGCCCTAGCTCTTGCAGTTTTTGTATAAGATGTACCCAAGTAATAAAACTGGGCTTAACCTGCTCGAGACTAAAATGCTTTATCCTTGCTAGTTGCCAAAGATGTTGGCTTTGTTGGAGCATGGCAAGCGGAGCTTGCCAAGCTCTGTACTTTACCTCAAAGGAACTAGCAACCTGACTGAGATGAATATACTGAGGAAAGTATTGCGGATAGCTATGCGCCAGCTTAAAGTCTAGCCAGCGTAACACTAAACTAGGTAATGGCGTTAAAGGCACTGAGGCAGTACTAGTAAAAAAGTCCTCTTGATAGAGAATAGTTTTACCTGCCATTAGCTCAGGGGAACAATGGGAAAGAGCATAGCTGGTGTATTTGCCTTGCTTGCAAGGTAAACTAATTCCTTGTTCGAGTTGGTTAATTACCTCTTGCCAGCTTACTTGTCCTGAAGAAGATTGAGATGCTTTTTTCCCTTGGAGTAACTGGGCTAAAGCCAAATTAAACAACTCGAGAGGCTCATAAGCAAGAGCTTGGGCTAGGTTTACTTTGGCTGGGCTGTAAAGCTGTGGTTTTACTTTGTGAAAAAGCTCTAATAACTCTAAGCCCAAGAGGGCAAACTCTTGGTTATAGGCAGAACTTAACTGCAAGTTCTTGTGGGCACGCTGGGAATCTGCAAGAAAATGCTGTTGCCAAGTGGTACTGAGCCAAGGCGTTTTGCCAAGTACAACCCAAGTAGCCTGAGATTGCAATTGTTGGGCAAAGTCTTGTTGCCAAGCTTGTTGTTTAAGCAGTTGCTTGAACCTATCCCACACAGCAATAAAGTTTTGTGCAAGTTGAGGATAAGGGCAAGCTGCTAATAACTCGGGAAACAAGGCTAATAAACTTGCACTTGGTAAGTAGACTTCGACTTGTCCCCAAGCGGGTACGAGATGACTAGATTCAAGTTGTTGCCAGAGTTGGGGCATGAAGCAAGTGGCACTAAGAGAGTTTTGCAGTTCGTGCTGAGTATATGGACAGGCTAGGGGCGAAGATAAATGATCTTGCTCTGTCTTGTCTTTACTTAGGGTCGAGTACTCTGGCCAGTTTTTGCGTTGTAAACTAAAATCTAAAGCTAAATCCTGATAAGCAATGCCATGCGCTTTTAAATAGTTAACCACTCTTTGCCCAATGCTCGTGCCCCAATTTACATAAAACAAAGGCGTTTGCCAAAGCTCTTGGCTCAACTCTTCTTGATGCGAAAAAACCTGAGCAAGGTTTTGTGGAGCTAAGCAAGAGCTGAGAGTTTTTAAATAGGCTTGCTCTTGACTCTGATATAGTTCAGCTAAAAGCAAGGGAACTAGCTCTTGAGCATAATCGGTGAGCAACTGAGTTACTAAAGTATCTAAATAGAGTTCTTGACTGAGATGCCAGTGCCAAGTGCGAGCTGGGGCTTGAGGATGTAACCAATCTTGCTCCTCTTGCTCAGGGAGAAGTAATTGCCCTTGCCACCAATGTAGTTTGAGTTGCTGCGGGACAAAGTCTAGAGGCAACTCTTGCCAGATGGTAAGGTCTAGGAGATCAGGCACTCGAGCGGTTATTATGAGTTTATTGCTTTGCTGTTGTTGCCATCTTTCCAATACTTGGTAAACCTGTTGCCAATGGGCTTGTTGATGCCCTAGCCAAGTTTGCTGTTTTATTTGCAATAAAAGTTGGACACGAGGATCTTGCTCCGACAATTGCGCTTTGCCAGCAAAAGTCTTGCCTTGGCTTGGGTTCGTTGTTAGAGGTTCAGCTTGTACTTGGGATTGGCTTGGTGCCTTGAGTTTTGGGTTGTTTACTTGTTCGAGCTCAGGCTCGCTTGAGTTATTTAGTTTGAGTTCTGTTTTTTCTTGGGGTTCGAGTTCGAAGTCAGTTTTTTCTTGCGGTTCGAGTTTGAGTTCAGTTTTTCCTTTAGGTTCAAGTTCAAACTCGGTTTTTTCTTGGGGTTCGAGTTTGAGCTCGGTTTTTTCTTGGGGTTCGAGTTTGAGCTCTGCTTTTATTTTCCTTTCTCCTTCACCTTGCCTTTCTTGCTCAGGCTTATCTTGCCTTGTTTCCTGCGTTGGCACTGAGCTATAGCAATAGAGATTGACCACTTGCTGGTTATACTCTAATGCCAAGAGGTTGCCTAGCGTTTGATGGGCAAGAGCTAGTTCACTGGGAGCTAAAGTCGCTAAATTAAAACTTGGCAAGAGATTAAAACGCAAAGCTCGCATTTGTCCCCAGCTAGGTAAGGCAAGAAGTTCAAGTTGAGCAGGAACCGCGGGTAAATACTCTTGTCCCAGAGGTAAATAAGCAGGAAGTAAATAGCCAGGTTGAGCTTCACTCACTTGGGCAAGAAGTTGTTTTGCTTTGTAGCCAAGGAGATTGGCTTGTTGAGCATATACCTCTTGCCAAAAGCGATTAGCTTCTCTGGCGTCCCAGTTTTCTACTCTAAAAGGCATGCCTTGTGCGCTTAGGAGTTCTTGCACTTGTACAAGTTCTTGCTTTCTAACAAAAACTACTAGCTTAGCTGGAATCTGCTTAAAACTTGCAAGTTGTTCGGCTAAACAAATTACTTGCTCCGAGCTATCAAAGCTATTCTCTAACTCTTGCTCTCCTACTCTACAAAGCACTTGCTCGGGGGTTAAAAGTTGATACCAAGTTAGATCCTTGAGGTTCCCTTGTACCCTAAAAGCCTGACTTGAGTAATAGCAACTTAAATAAGCATAAACGGCTTGGCGTTGCTCTTGCTTGAGGTAAACCCTTAAAGAAAAAGAACAAGTAACGAGCACAGCAGCAATAATTTTAGGCAGTTGCCTTTCAAGGGGAAGCTGTTCAGGGAGAATAAACAAGGTTGCCCTTGCCTCATCCCAAGTATGAGGCAAGGTACCTGTGAGAGTTTGCCAAGTACTTTTAAACATTATTTTCTTCCTCGCTTAGCAGTATTCTCTGCTGAGGTTTGGTTAACATAATAAACACTGTTATCAGAAGCAGGGGGAGCTTGCGGTTTAGTTTGGGCTTGGGCTCCTACTTCACTTTGTCCTTGCCAAACTTGACTAAAGGTTTGCGAAGTTTGCTCGTAAAGGTTGCTTGCTTGACGAATTGCCGTAAGCATTTGCCCAGTTGGCGCTTGCCCATTCAGAGCGGTATAAAGAGCTACGGCACGATAATACTCCCCTTGCTCTGAGCGATCAGCAAAGATTGCCTGTAGGTTGGCAGCCTGTTGTCTTTGTTGGCTATCTGGTACCAGTTGACGTAATGCTTGTTGATTTGCCAGAGCGGTATGTGCCAAACTCGCGTTACTTGCCACTAACTCTTGCACAAAGGCAGCCGCTTGCGGACTTTGGCTCAGGTTTTGGGCAAGAGATAGCACCGAAAGATTTTGATTAGCTCCAAGGCGGTCAAGCGTTTGTTGCAAGTTTTGCGCTTGTTGAGCATATTGACTGCTGGTATCGGTCAAATAGGTTTGTCCATGACTTGCTTGCGTGCGAGACTCTTGTCCTTGATTAGCACTAGTGCCCGAACTAGTTTGACTTTGAGAAGTAGTAGTTTGTCCTGTGCTTTGTTCTTGGCGTTTACTCAGGTTGTTAGTATTTGTCTCAACACTTGTATGTGCAGTTGCCTTGCTTCCAACTTGACTCATGCCTGCACTTACGCCACCTTTGCCGCCACTACCGCCACCCATGCTCCCTAGACCCGCTCCGCCACTTAAGCCCAGATTATTGCTGGTTGTATGACTCGTACTCGAACTATAGCCCGAGTTAGAGCCTAGGGTAGTTTGTTGGCTCATACTCTCTTGTTTATTGCTACTTTCTTGATAGAGCGAGCCTTGCCCTTGCTCTTGATAGCTGTAACTACTCGCCGTTTGACTAAAGTTTTGCGATTGGCTACTGCTAGTTTGTAAACTGGAGCGTGACATTTGCGTTAAGGTCTCTTGGGCATTTTGTAATAACGTGCGTGAGCTCTCTATACCAATGACCCCAACGGCAGCTTGAGCCCCAGATCTATGTGTTCCTTCATAAGCACTCGAGGTATAACTTGAGCTCGCTTGTACTACGGGAGCACTTTGCACTACACTTGGGGTTAAAGTTGCCGAGGCACTAGGTACGGCTGGGGCAAGTTTACTTGCCAAGCTCGTAGCCGCAACGGCACCACCGTAAACGAGAAAGAGAGCTAGACTGCCAACCGAAGATAAAAGCATACCTGAAGTAGACAAGTAGGCTTCGAGCTTTTGATTGAACAGAGTTATACCCCAAAAACTGTCTACGGCGATATAAGAGTTTTCTAACTCGAGCATTGAGCGACTTATACTCTGTTGGTAATATAGGTTGATTACACTAATAATGGGTTGCCACATTTGTAACCATACCAAAAGCATAATAAACTTACCGAGCATGCGATAACCAAATTGCCCTAGCATGAGTAATAAAAAAACAAAAGGGACTATGGCATAGAAAAAGCCTTCTAAAAACGTGAGTAAGGGTTTTACGGTATTCGTAAAAATATTCCCTTGTAAACTCCATTGACTATAGAGGTCGGCTAGACTTTGGCTGAGTACAGCTGCCCCTAGATTAGTGTAATCAGGTTGTTGTGCCATAATTTGTGCCATAGAAAGAGCCATAATGTATTTTTGTGCATCGAGATGACCATTTGACAAGCTGGTAATATCGCGATTTAAGCTGGTCAGATTATAGCTTTTCTGGCGATCTTGCCGACTTAAGCTCCGGCTTAGATCTAGCGTTTGTTGTTTGAGGTAATTAAAGGCTGCATTGCAACTGAGCACTTGTTCGCGTCCGTCGTTATTGCGAATTCGCACATAATAAATTTCCGAATTAAGACGCAAAGCTTCAGGCAGGCTTTTGCCTAGCAAGCTTGCTAAATTTTGTGCTCCTTGGGCATTACTTGGTAAATCAAGGGCAACATTAGTGCAATGTTCGAGATATTGATTCCAACTATAGTACAAATGCGGTTTTTTCCCGCTACTGAGCATGGACTCTAACACCCGAGCTCGCAGTTGTAAAAGTTGCTCAAAACTTTGGGTTACGGCGGGGGTAGTTGAGTTAGCTTGCGGAGTGGTAAAAGCTTGCTCCATTATCTGTGCCATTTGCTTGCCCATGCTGCTAGTAAAACTAGCAAAAACTGCCAAGCCAATGGGTACGCCTGCCACTTGTCGACTCAGTAAACTCTCGCGATCGTGTAGATTAACTACTACACGCGGCACAAATAAAGCACTTAACAGCATCCAGCTAATAGCTAAATACTGTACTTGCATAAATGAGTTTTGTAACACCGCATTAATGCCCAGATGTAACACACTTAAAAGCAAGAAGATTTTGGCAGCTACCCAAATACTATCTCCCGCAAAGATCATGGCTATGCCATTGAGGATTGCTCCTAAGAACCTTACATCGCCAATTACATAAATATCCCACATAAAAACTCCTCGTTATTTCGGGGTAATACGCCCATAATGCGGATTAAGTTGCAGTTGCAAGTTATTGTAGTACTCGACTACGGCTTTAGGATCTGCTAATTCTGAGTAAGTAGCAATTACATCGGCATAGGCTTGGTAACTGCGTTGTACTACTTCGAGCAAGCGTTGGTAAGCAGGGTTTTGGTTCATAACTTCCATGGCCGTAATTACCACCCTAAAAGTGTACTCTATTTCTTGTACGGCATACTTGTAGGCAATATAGCTGGCAGCATAGTTAACAAAATCACGGGCAGCAGCTGGACTTTGTAAAGCTAGGGTTTTAATTTGGCTATTAATTCCCTCACCAATTAGTAAAAGTTGGCGTTTTTGACTTGCACTTAAACTACCCCGATTACTTTCGTACATGCCTATTACCCCTTGCCCATAAAAGTCAGGGCTATTTTCTGCTCCGCCAAGGTAGAGTTTTTTAACTTGTTGGGCAATACTTTCTTGGCTCACGGTAACTATTTTTAAGTTCTCGCATTTACTGTCACTACAAGCATATTGGGAAATAGCTCCGCCATTGAGCACTTGACTAAAAGAAATTAATTGCCCTGCATAAACCTTGAGGTTGTCTTCGCTAGTTTTTCCCTTGGCTTGCGGTAAGGCAATTACCGTTCCCGTTAAGGAAATCATGCTAAGAATTTTTTCTTGACTAAACTCGTTTTTGTAAACTTTTCGCATGGCTTGCATAAGTAAATTGCCATAAAAGTTTTGTTTAACTTTATTGTCTTTGATTACCTCTTGTTTAGCTTGTACTGCTTGCCCAGAAAAACTAGCAAAACTATCCCCAAAGCCTTTGATATTGGCCATGAGGCTGAGTTTATTGTTCGTAGAGCCAGTTATGGCCGAAACTGTATCGTTAACTATCCCTTGTGCCAAAGCACAAGAGTTGCCTAGGTACTGATTGAGCATTTGTACTTTGCGTTGTAAGGACTCGGTAACTTGACTGCAAGTAGGGCAAACATGGGTTAAAGCTAGATTAAAGCTATAGCCCACGGCATTTGAGGCAATGGACTTTAAGAGCAAATTGAATTGCTCTTTACTAATAAAACTCAGGCTTCCGCCATAGAGGTCTATGCCCCCACAGCCAGCATTTATATAAGGGGCATCAAAGTTGATTAATTGGGTATTAAACAGTTGATTGCGGAGCATAAAACTGCCTCCGTAATAGACATTGCGATCTAGGGCTTGAATGCGGGCGGGGTTGGTGGTATTGCTAGTACTATTGAGATGGCGATTTAAGGAGTTGTTAAAGTTATTGGCAAGGGCTCCTAAACTCAGAGCCCACAATGAACAACAAAAAAGAGTTTTATACATTTATTTAACCTCCTCTAACTCTGCGGACAAGGCTAGGAGATCAACCTTTTGTCCTTGCCCTAAGAGAATTTTTACTTGTGAGGCGCCTAAGAGGCCTTGGTTATAAAGAAAATCGAGCAAGATAATTTCCAGGGCTTGAGTATAAAAAACTTGCATTTGTCCTTGGTAAGAACGCATGCCGAGTGAGCGTTTGTAAAATTGCGGATTATAGCTTTGTTGGGCTTGCCCTAATTGCACTTGCAGTTTATCGAGTCTTCCCCAAGCAGGGCTTGCCTCGGCAACTAATTCGAACTTACAGCCCAGAGCTTGAGCTTGACTCTGGATCTCTTGCACTAAAGCTATTTGTTCGCGCTCTACTTTACCTTGCCAACTTAAATGCACATGTTGGCAGGCTTTTTCTAATACAGCTTGGCGTAGAGCTTGCTCAATTAAGCCTAACGAGGTTAAACGTACTAGCTCAGGTTGCTCATCTAAATAAGCACTTGCCCAGAGCAGATACCAAGTACGTATAAGATCGTCTAGAGCCAGACTACGCATACTTGCCTCAAAGTAACTTGGCAAATGGGTAATAAGCCAAGTTTGTTCGAGGACAGGCGGTAAGGAAGCAAGCTCTTGACTTGGGCTAGGATGCTTATCTAGTACTTGCGCTTGCAGTTGCCAATTAAAGTAGTACCAAGAAAATATCTTATACAAAGCAAAGTGCTGAGCTTGAGGATCTTGCTCTTGCACCCAGCTTTGCCAAAGCTGAGTTTGCTTGGCAATTTTAGGTTCAAGTTGGCTAAGAAGTGTTAGCTCTACCTGACGTTGCTGATAATACTCAGCTAAAAGTTGACGCTCTTGCTCTACACTCAGCAACAAAGGGGAGTTAACTAAAACAAACTCTTGGGGTTGGCTTGCCCAAAGGTAGTAAAGATTGCCAGGATGAGCTAGAGCTTTAGTGCTCAGGAGTATTAGGAGAAAAAATATACGCAGGTGCTTCATAATTACTCTCGCTGTAATAGAGTACGGTTAATAAACTCACTTACTTTAGCTGGGTCTTGTAAGCGTTCGCTCATAATTCCCCGTGCCAAATTAAACTGCTCGCGACTAATGAACTGCTGTTTATAGAGGTAGTGCACAATGCGCATTTCAAATTCTTGTAAATCCGTAGCTCCTTCGACTAAGAAAACTCCCCCAGTGGGGCTAAAGAGATTAACCGTAGGTACCATTTCGATTGGGGCGGAGTTAATAAACTCATTGATTCTTTTTAGATCGGTCATATGCCAGTATTGGGCAAGCTCGGGATAGACTTGGGCATTTACTTCGTAAATTTGCACTTTAATGCCCAGATTCGAGGCAGCCTTGGCTGCCAAGGCCGTAAAGTTCCTGCTTTCATAGTCACCTGAAATAGTAAAGATCATGGTTAACTGGGCTGCATGGGTACGAATTAACTCACGACGAATTTGAGCAGCTAGTTGCTCGCGATATTGGCGGGCAACGGCATTTTGCGGAAATACGGCATTGTTATCTAAAATGGCATTACCTTGGGTTACCAGTTGCGCTTGCTCACTAAACACCGAAGCTTGCTGGGAAGCGTAGGTTTGTAAGTACAAGTAAGCAAGAACATTTTCTTGGCTAGGATTGTCCATAGCAAACTCGAGGTATTTTGGTAAATTGGTGCGTAACCAAGCGACGCTTATTTGTTCGGGAACTGGGGGTAGTTGCTCCAAGGTCATTTTGCCTTGGGGAAGAGCTTGAGGGAGTTCGCTTAAGGGCTTATCTTCTTCGAGTTCCCAGTTGTAGTAGAACCAACCTTGATCTTGCGGTTGATAAGAAAAGTTATTGCCATTTGGTTGGGGTGGCACATAAGGATAACCTGGGGCATAGCCGTATCCTGGAGGATAGGCATAGCCTGGAGAAAAAAGGTAGCCAGGTGGCAAAGCGTACCCTTGCGGGTAAGTATGGCTAGGCGGATACGCATAGCCCTGAGGGTAGCCATAACCTTGAGGATAAGGCTGACCTGGCAAGTAGGCATTGCCTTGCGGGTAAGCGTACCCTGGAGGAGAGACAAGGCCTGGAGGAGAGATAAGGTTAGCAGCTGGGGGTGTTTGTCCCCAAGCTAGACTGCTTATTAGAAAAAAAAGAGAAAAAAGGTATTTCATGTGCTCCTCTCTTATCCTCACTAAGAAGAGTGAGGCTTAGAGAAAGTTGTTTATTGAGAGTTTTTAAGTTCTGGTTGTGGTATAAGCCAGAAGTGTTTTTTGTTTTTCTGGTTGTATCAACCAGAAGAATTTTGTAATTCTGGCTGTTATGTTGGATTAGGCAAAAGAGTTTTTTATTTTGGCTTTTGCCTGTTTAATCTTTTACTTTTTGTCCTTCTGCTGATTTGCTCAGAAGGATTTTTTGTTTTTTGTCCTTCTGCTTGTATTTTTGCTAGAAGGATTTTTTTGTTTTTTGTCCTTATGCTTGTGGTTTAGCTAGAAGGATTTTTTGTTTTTTGTCCTTCTACTTGTAGTTTTACTAGAAGGATTTTTTTGTTCTTTGCCTCTTGGGCTTAATTTAACTTGCTTACACATGGGGAACTCGAGTTAGTGTTTTCTCTCGCTCCCCAGCTTCTCTAGGTTTACGGACGTTGGTTAATTAAAAACTCTATCGCCCGACTCACAAAGGCATCTAGGGTTAAATTAGTGCCTAAATGGGAAAGACGATCGGAGTTTCTTTGTCCTGCCTCACGTTGATCGTAAATTCCTTGTTGCGTAGTACGACTTAAGAGAGTACGTTGATCTGCAAGTTTTGCTCCTAAGGCTGCAAACTCTGGGTTAGCCAGCATTATGCCAATCCATTCATCGAGATTGATTTTGTCCCAATCTACTTTTTCTAGTTCGGCATCAGTAAGAGGGGCACAATTAGGTACTTGAGCACTACCAAAACCTAAATTTAATTGAGCACGAATTTGCTCTTGGAGAATGCGGGCTAAAGGACTAGAGTAACAGCAACTGGTAGTGGTAGTTTGAATACACGAACCCATAATGCGTTGACTGCAGTAAGTACCTACAGTGGTACACGAACGCAGTTTACGTTTATTGGCTAGTTCTACTTCTCTTTCCTCGCAAGCGTAAGCTAACTCCATGGAGTTTTTGACAAAGGTGTAGGAAGTGTAAACAAACATGGCATAGTTAAAAGCTTGCGTTACTTTAGGGTTAATAGTTACATTAGCACCTTGAGTAGTAAAAACGCGTCCTGCTACTTCAGCCCCCAGATTGTCTTTTATCCAAGCGTAAACGCCGTTTAATAGTCTTTGCATGAACTTCACTTGCTGTTGACTCAGAGGTTGTTGTGGTGCAGTAGCCAAAGTAGTACTTGTAGCTGCACTATTACCCACAAAATTCTCATAAAGCGAAGTGAGGTTGTTTTTACTAAACTGGTAGGCTTTACTAAAGCCTTGGTTTACTAGATCCCCTAAATTTGACCAAGAGCCAAGAGGATTTTCATAACCAAAAGAGCGCGAAGCATACTCATTGAGTTGAGTTAACTTAAATCCCAAACTCAAATAGTCATTGAGTGAGGCTTGGGTTGGTAAATTACAACAATCAACCAAGCCCTTGCCACTACAGCGACAGCTGTGTGCCTTGCCCGCAAAGAGCCTACAAACGCCTGTGCGTGGATCACAAGAAGTTTCTTCTTGTAAACCCGTAAGTAGAGAAAATGAGGCTAAAGCCTTGCTTACATCATGGGCTTGGGTTAAGCGATCACAGCCTATATCACCAGGAGAACAAGTGTATTTGGCACATTTACTTTGAGTTTTAACTACCGAGGTAGTAAAGCTTTGCTGTTGCCAACAGCGATAGCTTATTAGGTCATTATCTTGTTGGCTAATTTGGCAGTTTTTATGCAGAGAAACTACCTTACCTGTGCCTGAGCTCGAACTTGGTTTACTCAAATAGTCTTCGAGCTTAAAAGTAGCACTGGCAGCTTGAGCTTTAGGTTTTTTACTGGCGTTGGCGTAAACTATAAAGCTCGGGCAATTTCTTCCCATGGCACATACTTCAGTACGCCAGATGCGGTAATTTTTTTGTAGCTCCTCTACATTTACTTCCAGAGGACAATTGTCATAAGCGGTATTGCTCACTACTCCTTGGGCACAATTAGCTTGGCGCGTTATCTTACTACACTGGTACTCGTAGGTATAACCAACAATTCCTCTAACTCTTTGCCCTTTATTGGCATAGTTCTTTTCTATTTGAGCATATTGCAAGTTATACGGATCTTGTTCTTGTGCTACTACTTGATTAGTTTGGTAAATAGACGTAGTTTGTTTTAACTGGCATTTGCCCTGTGGATTGTCTTTGAGAGCTTGAGCTAAGGCATCTTTACAACTAGCTTTAACTTGCGTTGGGTATTGCCAAGTGATTTCGATTTGCTCACAAAAAGCATTGGCTTCGAGATATGGGTTGTAAGGATTAGCTATCCGACAATAGGTTTTGCCATTAATTTTTACGCAAGATTTTTTATCTGTAGGTAAAGCAACTGGTTTAACTAAACAACGCGCTGTATAAAGTTTTGTGCTAGCTACTAAAGGCACTTGGGCGAGATTTTGCGGCGTAACTTGACGTGCCATGCCCGTGAGCATAAGCCATGCTGGGACAATATTTAGTGAAGCTAGATGGGTTGTCTCGTTTAACTGCCCACGTTTAAACTCTTGGGTTAATCTTTGCCATGGACAGGATTCAAGGTTCCAATCTATGTGCGTGGGTTTTAAGTCACGCGTAAAGTAACCTCGTACTTCTAAAGTTACATCTTGATTTCTATTTCGTGTTATACGTTTAGTGAGTTTTAGGCTCAGAGTTTTACTGCGAGCTTGATAATGTTCACTTACATCAATTTCGTTTTGCTTTAGTTGCTGTCCTTGGTAAATCACAGGAACATCTCCCTCGACAAGGCGGACAGTGAAACGCATTTTTTCTAGGGCATGTAACACTACCAAGCTTTGTTCATAAAAGCGAGCTTTGCCTGTGAGCGTAATTTGCGTACTAAAGCAATTTTTGCCACAGGATTTATTATTCTTAGCAAAGGCTGGGGTTTGCTCTATATCCCCAGTGCCTGTATTACTCCCTTGCCAAGTAGGACGTACTATGCATTTACCTACAATAATGCGCGGTTGCGTACAAGAAACCTGACTATTAGTTTGTTTAAAGCAAGGCTTGCTAACTTGGGCGGTTTGCCCAGGTTCTAAGCCTGAGGTAAGCTCTGGGGTAATTTGCAGATTTGGCATTTGGGCAAGACTGCGTGAAGCTATTCCCGAAGCCTGTTCGGCATAGTCTTTGCTAGCATCCCAAGTAGCTTGTTGACTAGGATCAACTATAGTTGGCGGAGCTTGGAGCATACTTGCTACTAGCTTAACCAGTTGCTGTTGTTGGGCACTTGTGAGCTTAGCAAAATTAAAATCTTGCAAGTTTTGCCAATTGAGTTGAGTAATTAACTGCATGAATTTAGGATCGTTACGCAAAGCTAAATAGCTTTGATACTCGGGAGAGTTAGGATTATTTCCCGCTTGTAAGATCTTTTGGGCTTGAGCTGTGGGGTTAGCTTGTACTCCCGTTAAAAGCAAACACCCGATACTTAGCCCCCAAAATAATTGTTTGAGCCAAGATAAACGCATAGATTTTTTTTCTTAAAAAAAAATAGAATTGAGTAAAACTACGAGCAAAAAACCTGCTCACAACCAAAGTTATTTTTTTAATATGCTATCGAGGTGTAGTTAAGCTTTTAACTCAGCAAAAGTATTGCGAGAAACAGCTCAAATCTAGAGTTAATTTATCGAGATAAGGTAGGTTTTTTACTTAGGTAAACAAAGTCAGATTGCTCTTAAGGCAGAGGTTAAGCCTTATGCCTACTGCTGTTAAGCATAGCTAATCTAAGCTAAGCTAAGCAAAACAAAGCAAA